>JBMOHZ010000131.1:0-6737 GCA_049317585.1 Paludibacter sp. | reverse complement strand
GAATCGAAAAGTTGCAAACTACTGTATTCAAATTGTGTGTAACTCAATCCGTGTCCGAAAGGATAAAGCCATTTTTGAAGCGTGTCGGGCTTCCAGTAAATGTTGTATTCCGACGGTTTGTAATTGTACGGAATGGTATGGCCCGCAGCCAATGGATAGGAAAAAGCCAAACGAGCCGATGGATTAGTTTTGCCGGAAAGAATATTGGCAATGGCCTGAGCGCCTTCGATGCCCGGATAACCTGCAAAAAGTATGGCTTTTGCATCGGCAGCTTGTTTTGTAATAACGCGCGGACGTCCTTCCATTAATACCAGCACCACTGGCTTTTTAGTTGCTATTGCCACATCCACCAGTGCGAGTTGGTCGGCATCGAGCGTGAGGTCGTTGATATTACCCATAAATTCGCTGTAGGGTTGTTCGCCAATGGCTAATACAATTACATCAGCTTTGCGCGCATCTTTCAGAAATGATTTGCTATCTTTTGTAGCTAAAATACGTTCTGTTTGTGATAATATCACATTTTTTTCGCCAAATGTATTTTTACAAGCTTCGAAAAGTGTGCGCATCGTTTTAGGTTGCTGGTCCTCTGTAGCTCCCAACCAATCATACGACCAAGGACCATTCAGCATACGTTTTGAGTTTGCTCCAATACCAGCAAGCAAAATCTTTTTTGAATTATCGAGCGGAAGAATATTTTCATTTTTCAATAAAACAATTGATTTTTCGGCAGCTTCTAAGGCTACTTTACGATTTTCAACTGAGTTAACTTTCTGCATTAAATCTTTCGAAGGATAAGGATTTTCGAAAAGACCTAACTCTTTTTTTAATTTTAAAATGCGTAGAACCGATGCATCAATTTGCGATAGGGATAGTTTTCCTTCGGCAAGTAGTTCTTTTACATCCGTTATAAATGCAAACGAATTACAGGCCATAAACATGTCGATGCCTGCATTCACGGCTTGTAGCGTGGCTTCTTTTTCGGTTGCAGCGGTGTGGTGCATTTTTACAATGCGCTCAATATCTTTAATGTCGGTAACAATAACTCCTTCGAAACCAAGTTGTTGACGCAGCAAAGTATCGAGTAAAAATTTCGACCCATGTACTGGCTCGCCATTTAACTCGCCACTGTTTACCATCAATGTTTTTACACCCGCTTCGAATGCTTTTCGGAATGGTGGCACAAAAACTTCGTGCAATGTTTGCATAGGTATTTCAGAAGGCGAGCGGTCATAACCATATTTTGGGTCGGAGTAGCCAATAAAATGCTTGGCGCAAGCTGCCAGTTTATAAGGTGCAATTTCGGGAACGTTTTGGTACGCTTTGATAAATGCACTTCCCATTTCGGCCGTAACATGTGTGTCTTCGCCAAAAGTTTCGTAAAAGCGAGGCCAATAAGGCGTGCGCCCCACATCGAGCACTGGCGCAAAGTTCCAGCTCAGCCCCACAGGAGCAGTTTCTATGGCTGTAACGTTGGCAACTTTTTCCAATAAAGCCTTGTCGAAACTACAAGCCAGCATCAAATTGTGTGGAAAAATGGTGCCTTCGTTAATATAATTCGCACCATGCACGTGGTCGATGCCAATAATAAGTGGAATGCCGAGGCGTGTTTCGGTTACCGCCACTTTTTGAATGGCCGTAATAAATTCGAACCACTTGGCATAACTGTCGCTACCACTCAAAAATGAGCCAATATGCTGTTTTTTAATTAATTGCCTAAAATTATCCACATTCAAATCGAGCGTTTTGCTTCCGTCGAGGGTAATGGTGCTAAAGCACATTTGTGTCATCTGCCCAATTTTTTCGTCGAGAGTCATAACCGACAAAAGTGAATCGACTTTTGTTGGTGCCGAAAATACTTTTCCGCTAAGCAAAAGCATCGTAATTAGACCAATTTTTAATCCTTTCTTCATCTGCTTAATCTGTGTTTTTTTAGTCAATTATCAACTTGTAGGTTGATGTGTTAGTTCCTTGCACATTGAGCAAAAGTATTCCACGTGCATAATCCGTTTTTGAAATTTCAAACACATGGCTTCCAATACTTAAAATACCATTCTGAAACATTTTCAATGTTCTGCCGGAAGTGTCGAGCAGCGTAATCTTCGAAAATGCCTGAATGTCGTTTGATACCTTTAATATATATTTTCCGTGTGTTGATTGAAGCGAAAATGACTGTTTATGGCTCTTATCGTAAATGCCTGCTTCTATATCTTTTTTGAAAATAATATTACCTCCATCGGGCACGGCATTGAATTTCAATATGCCATTAGTTAACGTGAATGGAATATCTTTCGCATTTTGTGAAATCGAATAAATCGAAAATGAGGGTTGATTGAGTAAAATTGTGACCGCTTGATTAAAAATGGAATTATCCAAATTGTCAGTGAGGTTCAATGTCCAATTATCGGTATCTTCGCTTATGGCAGTTAGTGTAGTAACACCTGCATTTCGCTGGCGATGATATTTTGAGGCATTCCCAAATGTTGTTATCCAAACTTCATTACTTTGCGAAGCAATGGTATCCATGTGTTGAATAAAAACTTCGGTTGAAACATTGTTGTATCCTCCCACTTGATTTACTGCATGATAAAATGGACTGAACCAACCATTTGTTTTAATAATTTCGGTGATAAATGTACCAATATTTGCTTTGGTGGTGGAACTTGTCATTAAAACACCTCCAGATTGTAGGTAATAATTTCTACCAAAGGCACTAAAATATGTATTTTGATAATGCGTGTATGCATCGCCATTAGCGGTTCCAGCAGTAGTATTACGAGCAGCAAAATAATATTTTTTGGCAACTCGTCGCACAATAGAATCGTTGCCCCCGCCACCTTTGCCAAAAGGCCAGCTTATGGAAAGTGAAGTTTGACCCGTAAGATTGGCCAAAATAGCATCGTGCGAATTTTTCAACTCCGCTTCTATTTGTATTTCTTTTTGTGGCTGAGCAATAGATGGAAAATTCAAGTCGGTTGGATGCGAAACAGAGTGACTGCCCACTTCATGACCTGCGTCGATAGCCATCTGAAGTGCAGACCATTGTGAACTTGCGGTATTCGTTATTACATAGAAGGTACCTTTCACCCCTCTAGCATTCATCAACGGCATGGCCGTGTTAAATTGTCCGGGCAAATTGTCGTCGAAATTGACTGATACAGCCGCTTTTTTGTCGTCGAACCATTTTGCTATCTGATATACAGGTTGAGTAATCTCGCCAAATGCAGTTTGAGCAAATAGCATTATACTAAGAGTGAGGATGTTTGTGAATTTCATACTATGTAGAACTTATTTGTAATTCTTTGACGAAAAAAAATGCTAAAAACCTCAAAGAAGAATGAGATTTTTAGTTGTTTACCTTATTTGAGAACTTGAAGCAAAAAAGCATTTGACAACGTTTTTTATTTATTCATCTTTATTTGTTTCATGCTAAACGACTGCCAAGCAATGATAGGATTCATCGGAATAGCAATCATTCTGTTAAACATTTCAATTTGAGTCCATCCTTCTCGTTCATTGGCGTAGTGTGATGAATAACAATCTGGACCATTAAAAATACCAAATGGAACTTCGGGATAGAGGTCTGAATGAATTGCAAGCGTACTCTTTTTCCATTCTTTATTGGCAACATCTATCAATCCTTCTTCGGCCAATGCCCATATCATCCATGCTGTTGTTTGAGGCCAAATTCCTGCGTTTTCACCTTCGCCAGCAGGGATAGGTGCGGTTGAAATATTGTCGGGTGTGGGGCTGCTGTACGGCTTGCTGATAAGCATCATTCCAATGGGCGTAGAGCATAATTCAACAGCTTTCAGCAGTGCGGTTTTTCTTTGCGCAGCTGTTCCACATTTCCCTAATGCTGCCCACGATTGTGCATTAATAAACAAGCGGTCATTCAAACCTCCAACAGTGTTTCCATTATCATCGTACGCCCTAATAAAACGATCTGTATCAAAAGATTTTGACATCACTTTCTGCAAAGTACTTAAATAAGCTGCCAATTCTTTTTTTGAACTGTCATTAAATATTGTTGCCAATTCAGTCATATTCAACAAAGCTCTGCACATCATAGCTGTATTCATCACCGACTCGCCATTGCCTTTTGCACCTATTTTGGATAAATAATCATTCCAGTCGCCATGTAACATTTTTATATGTCCGTTTTTCCCAGTTCCAATATCGTTTTTAATAAATTGAAAAGCAGCCAACATGTGTTTCCACATATCTGCCGAACTATTTATTGTTCTGAATGGAACCACTTCTCTAAAAAAACTTGTATCTTTTGTTGCTTTATAATATTCTCCGCAAGCTATTAAAAACCATATTTCGGTATCTGATTCATCTGGAAAATGCTTGTCTAACCGTTGAGTTTCGTTTTCATATTCAAGAGGAAAATGAAAATGGCCTCGTTTTAAGTCGCCAGATTTTAATTGTGTTTTTGCCATCCAGCGCAAGGAACTTTTTGCCAACTCCGGATTGTAATAAGCCAAAATCATGGCTGTTTCGGCAACTTCACGCATACTAAAACCGGTTCCGGGAGTTGCAGGGCTCTCGCCAATTCCATACCCGCCTAAATGAATGAAATATTCATTTAATGACTTATCATAAAAGCACATACTCAATAATTGAGAATAAGACCAAGTAATTTCTCTTTCAGTCCAGTTAGCTCCACCAGTAGGATTTACTGCTTTGAGTTCCTGTTTCCAAGCTTTGTTTTTAGTAACAGCGTATTCCTGCAATTTTTCGTTTGAATTATCTTCGTTATACGAAAAATAGAAAATCCCAACTTCCTTT
The DNA here is from genome assembly GCA_049317585.1 of Paludibacter sp. Taxonomy (GTDB): domain Bacteria; phylum Bacteroidota; class Bacteroidia; order Bacteroidales; family Paludibacteraceae; genus Paludibacter. The sequence goes on along the minus strand of JBMOHZ010000131.1, from coordinate 1,946 downwards.
TCATTGGCCTTTAGAGTGATGTTTTTTGTAAGGCGAAGGGTATTTGATACGAGCGTTCCTTTATAATCGATAGCACCTGTAAGAGAAATATCTTTAAAATTCTCATCAATATTTTGGACTGACGCCCTTCCAGCTTCTTCTTTTGTTACCAAACTTTTTAACTTATTGTGCCATAATTTCAAATTATCGTAGGTTGGTTTAATCCAAATATCGCTTCTTACCGACAATTTTCCTGAAAGCGGTTTTTCTGAAAGGTTCTTGATTTCAATTTCAGCAAAAAACCCTTTGGTATAATTGAAAGGAGTAGCAATTTTATATTTTACCTGTAATTTTGCTTTATCCTTTTTTAATATACCGGAATATTCCGTGTAACCAACTCCATATTTCACAATTTTGTTGCTATCCAGCTCTGAAATTATTAAAGATATCAGTTCGCCATCTACCTCTATCATAGGATAAAAGCCCCCCCCTTGAAATCCAGTGAGCAGGTGTTAGATTTGTTAAACCATATTCTGTGGAGAACAAATTAACTGCACCCCACTGATTGGTAAGCACTGAATTGTAACCCGTTCCCTGAAAGTGTGAAAATGGATACCAAGGACACGATTGTTTTCTGAAATTTAATTCAAAGTAGGGCAAATTGTCAGCATCTTTGTTCCAAATCCCAAAATTGGAATTATTTCCAGTTTGTGAAAATAGTGTTGAAATTGAAAGGATTAAAAATCCTACAAATACTACTGTATATTTCATTTTTAAAATTATTTATTATCAATTAAACAAATTACTACTTTCCCATCTTAAACACCAATTCTCCACCAAGCATTATGTGAGCATAATTGAGTTTGTAGTTTTTGATGACTTTGCCATTTTCGAGATTGATTTTTGATTACTTACTTCAATTTTACCTCCGAATTTTCATTCACAATAAAATCGGCATTCCCTTCTGAACTTAAACTTGTTGAATTTTCTATCAGCGCTTGTTTGACATTCTTGAATGCAAATGGTTTGAATTCTACTTTGAAAGCTCCAGATTTTATTTCAATCTCATTTCCTTTAAAGAATGATGGATTGAAGAGTCTATTTGGACTGGTTAAAAGGAAACATGACTCAGAAACTGGATAGCTAGGCCATATTGCTTTGAAATTAGAAACTGTCAATCCAGTTACACCTTCGGCAACAATGGCTGCACGTTGGGAGCGGACAAAAGGCATTCCCTTTGCAAATCCCACAGAGTTTACAGCTTTCAATCCTGTTTCATAAGGATCTTCGAGTAAAAAATATTCCAATGTAATGTCTCTAAATGTCACATTGGAGATAGATGTTTCGGGAATTGCACCCAACAAAATGCGCCCAGAAGTTTTTATTATCATATTCTCTATCAAAATATTGCGAATACGTCCTGCTTTTTCTACGGGTTTATCTTTTCCATAATTTGGGTGTTCTTTGATGGCAATGGCATAAGGGTTAGCTACCCTGTTGGCCTGGATCTCTATCACACGGTCGAAGGCCCAACCAGAATTCACCTGACCCGTCATCCCACTTACTATTACATTTTCGATATTACCCCCTTCTATGGTTCGGAGATCAATGGCTCGCGAAGCATTTTTCACAATACAGTTCGATAAAGTGATGTCTTTAAAATCTTTTCTACTTTCAAACCCTACTCGAAATGCCACACAATTAGTTTCAAAAATACAATTCGTCACGGTAATGCGTTCACAAGTTCTAGAGTCTTCCGTTGTCTTCAATGCTATACAGTCGTCGCCCACCGAGATATAGCAATTACTTACCGACACATCGTGGCTGCCAGTGATATCTATTCCATCGCTATTTGGACCAAACAGACTGTTTTTGATGGTAACTTTATCTACCTTAGCCACATCACAATCGAACAAATGCAAGGTCCACCCCGGAGAGTTGGCAATGGAAATATTTTCAATAATTAC
>JBMOHZ010000130.1:0-6835 GCA_049317585.1 Paludibacter sp. | reverse complement strand
AGAAGAGTTGCATTGCAATAGTGATATACCAATTAACTTAGAAAACATTTCGACTTTAGATAAGTTATTCTACAATAATAATAAAACGAAATGTGTTCTTTATGTGCCCAAAGGTTCGAAAGAAGCTTATCTGTCAGCTAAAGTATGGCAAGAATTCGAGAATATTGTTGAAGAAGAAGTTTATTGAATGAATTAAATTCACATTAAGCACTAAGATTTACAAATAAAATGAAGATACTTCACCTATCTGACACTCATAGCAAACATCTATTAATAAAGAATTTACCCAAGGCAGATATAATTGTTCATTCAGGCGATTTTACTGAGAATGGCACTGAAAGCGAAGTCATCGATTTTATAAATTGGTTTTGCAATTTAGATTATCATTACAAAATCTTTGTTGCAGGTAATCACGACCTGTGTTTAGATGGAGAACGAATTGAGGGTCTACCGGAAAACTGCCATTATCTATATAATTCAGGAATTGAAATTTTGGGAGTTTCATTTTGGGGTATTCCCTATTTTGTTTCAACAGAGAAAAGTGGAGAAACAGCAACCAATTTATTGAAAATTCCAGACAAATTGAATGTTTTTATTTCTCACAGACCACCTTATGGTATTTTAGACAGCGAAGAAAACTACCATTTTGGATGTATTCAATTATTAGAATTTGTTCAATCGAAACGTCCACAATATCATTTATTTGGACACGTTCACGCAGATTATGGTATAATTAAATCATACTTTACAACTTTTGTAAATGCCTCTCTTATAAGTAAAAATAATATCAGGAATAAACCTATTCTGATTGAAATAATTTAACCCTCGCTCTTTATAGTTAAAAATCTCGAGCTGAGTTGGGTATTACCGATAAATCGGCATGTATCCTGTGTTTTTTTCAATTGTCTTGCTTGTTTTGGTCTGTTTTTCTTAAATCGATTAGTGAATTTAATCCCAAATAATCGCTTTTCATCCCATAATTAGTCTTTATTTCCCATTTATTTTAATGAAAGGTAAGAGTTGCATTTCTTTGCATAAAAATAAATTTAAATTTTAGTTTCTAAAATTTGATACTTTTTATGTGCTGACTTTGTAACGCTACATTGAATTATTTTTGTTAATTCAAAAACTCTATTTGAACCAATGCCATTACTTTTATGTTTAATAATGGAGTTTGTAAAAAAATAAAGACAATATAAAATTAGATTCTAAAACTGGTAGTGTTGATTTGTAAGTAAAATGTGGATTAAAAATGCAGATTGAACTTTTTAATAGTCATTTATCAAATTATTGGGAGTATGACTACGAAATAAATAATTTTAGGATTTGAGATTTTATAAATAGATATTGTATTTTATATTAATGCTTTAAGTGATTATATTGAGCTTTTATTCAATTAAAAAATGCTAATTTTGAGCATATAATATCGTTTAAAATAAAATTTAATTACTTTTGTGACCTGATTATAAATTGTAACTAATATGGCTAAATTCAGAGGTGCTGTGGTTGTTGATACCGAAAAATGCAAGGGTTGCGACCTTTGTGTGGTGGCTTGTCCAACAACTGTTTTAGCATTATCCAGCGAAGCAAATTCAAAAGGATATAATTTTTCGCACATGGCTCAGAGTGAGGAATGTATAGGCTGTTCGGCTTGTGCAAATGTTTGTCCTGATGCTTGTATTACGGTGTATAGAGTAAAGTTGCAATAATAGATTGCACTTGCTATTAATTTTAAAAAAAAAGATTTCATTTTCAAATTGTAAGTAAACAATGAGCAATAAAAATCAAGATAACGAAATACTCTTAATGAAGGGTAATGAGGCTATAGCACATGCAGCAATTCGCTGTGGTTGCGATGGTTATTTTGGATATCCAATAACTCCACAGTCCGAAATAATGGAAACATTGATGGATATGGAGCCTTGGAATACAACTGGAATGGTAGTTTTACAGGCCGAAAGTGAAACTTCGTCCATTAATATGGTTTATGGTGCTGCCGGCTGTGGTAAAAAAGCAATGACATCGTCATCCAGCCCAGGAATTAGTTTAATGCAGGAAGGAATTTCATATCTTGCAGCTGCTGAATTGCCTTGCGTAATTGTAAATGTAATGCGTGGTGGTCCTGGCTTAGGAACAATACAGCCAAGTCAGGCCGACTATTTTCAGACTGTTAAAGGTGGTGGACATGGTGATTATAAGGTGATTACACTTGCTCCTGCATCGGTACAGGAAATGGCCGATCATACTGCTTTGGCATTTGAATTGGCTTTTAAATACCGTACTCCTGCTATGGTATTGGTCGATGGTATAATAGGTCAAATGATGGAAAAAGTGGTTTTACCTCCATTTAAACCTCGGTGGACTGAAGAAGAAATAAAGAAAAATACACCTTGGGCAACCCTAGGTAAATCGGCTGATCGTGGTCCAAATATTATAAATTCATTACGTATGGAGGCATACGAGATGGAAGAACTTAATAATATTCTTCAGGGTCGTTATCGCGAAATTGAAAAGAAAGAGGTTATTTTTGAAGAAATTAATTGCGAAGATGCCGATTATTTGTTGGTAGCGTTTGGTATAAGTGCTCGTATTTGTCAAAAAACAGTAGAATTGGCACGTTTGGAAGGTATTAAAGTTGGTTTACTTCGTCCTATCACGCTTTTCCCATTTCCAACTCAAGTATTGAAACAATATGCCGAAAAGGTAAAAGGTATGCTCTCGATAGAAATGAACGCCGGGCAAATGGTTGAAGATATTCGACTTGCTGTAAACGGTAAAGTTCCTGTTGAATTTTATGGACGAATGGGAGGGATTGTACCTTCGCCAAATGAAGTTTTAGAAGCATTAAAAACGAAGTTAATTAAATAAAAATGAATATTGCTGATATAATAAATCCTGCTAATTTGGTTTATGAAAAAACCAAAGTAATGAATGATACGCCCATGCATTATTGTCCGGGTTGTAGTCATGGCGTAGTGCATAAGCTTATAGGCGAAGTAATTTCCGAAATGAATATGCAAGAAAAAACTATTGCTATTGCACCAGTAGGTTGTGCAGTTTTTGCGTACAAATACCTCGATATTGATTGGCAACAAGCTGCTCATGGTCGTGCTCCAGCACTAGCTACAGCTGTAAAACGCTTATTGCCCGATAGATTGGTTTTTACTTATCAGGGCGATGGCGATCTTGCTGCTATTGGTACTGCCGAAACCATTCATGCTTGTAACCGTGGTGAGAATATTGCCATTATTTTTATAAATAATGGAATTTATGGAATGACTGGTGGACAAATGGCTCCTACTACACTTCTTGGTATGAAATCATCTACTTCGCCAGCCGGACGTACAGTGCCTTTGGCTGGTAATCCTTTGGATATTACTAAATTGCTAGCTCAGCTCGATGGTGTTTGTTATGCTGCTCGTCATGCTGTACATACAGTTGCAGCTGTACGAAAAACCAAAAAGGCTATTCAATTGGCTTTCGAAAATTCGATGAATAACAAAGGAACTTCAATTGTAGAAGTTGTATCAACTTGTAGTTCGGGTTGGAAAATGACACCTGCCGACTCCAACGATTGGATGGTAGAGAATATGTTTCCTGCATATCCAATGGGTGATTTAAAAAACGAGTAATACCCCTTAACCCCCTAAAGGGGAAATAATGGTGAATATTTTATATTAAAAAACATGACAGAAGAATTAATAATTGCCGGTTTTGGAGGTCAAGGCGTACTTTCAATGGGGAAAATTTTAGCATATTCAGGATTAATGCAAGGGCAAGAAGTTAGCTGGATGCCTTCGTATGGTCCTGAGCAACGTGGTGGTACTGCTAATGTAACTGTAATATTAAGCGATGAACGTGTAAGTTCACCAGTATTGAATACGTATGACACTGCTATAATTTTAAATCAACCATCGCTCGAAAAATTTGAAAGTAAAGTTAAGCCTGGTGGTACTTTGATTTTTGATGGAAATGGATTTCATAAATTTCCAACAAGAACAGATATAAACATTTACAGAATTGATGCCACCGAATATTCGTATGCTAACAATGTTGTTAAAACTATGAATATGATTATTTTAGGTGGATATCTAAAGGTTCGACCCATTGTTGAAGTGGCCAATGTGCTGAAAGGTTTAAAAAAATCATTACCTGAAAGGCATCATCACTTATTGAGTTCGAACGAAAAGGCATTGCATATTGGAATGGATTTAATTAAAAAAATTAATTAACTATATAGTTGAAAATGAAAAGCTTGCTTCATTATTTGTAGCAGGCTTTTTTTGTTTTAAAGGCTCTCGTTTTTTTATTACCTTTGTACTTTCTTTTTTCTATAAACAATAATGATTGATAATTCTGTATTTCATAATAAAAAAGTAGCATTTCATACCTTAGGATGTAAGTTGAACTTTGCCGAAACATCTGCTATTGGTAAAAAAATGACTGATGAAGGTTTTGTAAAAGTGCGTGCAGGCGAAACGGCCGATGTATGCGTTATAAATACATGCTCAGTGACCGATACGGCCGATCGCAAGTGCCGACAGGCTATTTCAAAGCTAAATCGACAGCATCCGAATGCTATAATGGTTGTTACAGGATGTTATGCACAATTGAAGCCTGAAGAGATTTCGAAAATTGAAGGAGTTGATTTAGTGTTGGGCGCTAACGAAAAGTTTAGTATACTGGACTATATTCGAAATATTGACACAGATAAACCAGCTACATTCCATACCACGAAAATTAATAAAATAAAGGAATTTACACCTTCGTGTTCACGCGATGATCGTACACGTTATTTTTTGAAAGTGCAAGATGGTTGTGATTATTATTGTACGTATTGTACTATTCCTTTTGCTCGTGGAGCTAGTAGAAGTGCTAGTATTGAGCAAACTATCGAAAAAGCATGGGAAGCAATACATGCTGGAGCTAAGGAAATAGTACTGACAGGTGTAAATATTGGTGATTTTGGCAAAAATACAAGCGAAAGTTTTTTAGATTTAGTGAAAGCTTTTGATGCCATTGAAAGTGATGTTCGTTTTCGAATTTCGTCGATTGAGCCAAACCTGCTTACCGATGAACTGATTGATTTTGTGGCTACTAGCAAACGAATTATGCCACACTTTCATATTCCATTGCAATCTGGTACCAATGAGGTTTTGCAACTGATGAAACGAAAATATAACAGAGAACTTTTTGAAAGTAAAGTATTGAAAATAAAAACGTTAATGCCTCATGCTTTTATAGGCGTAGATGTAATTGTGGGTGTACGTGGCGAAACTGCCGAATTATTTGAGGCTTCCTGTTCGTTTATCGATACGTTGGATATTTCGCAGTTACATGTGTTCACATATTCGGAACGAGCAGGAACAAAAATGCTTGACATTGAGCATAATACACCTATACCTGAACGTAAAAAGCGCAGTGAAATATTGCATTTGCTTTCGGATAAAAAGATTCAAAAATTTTACGAATCGCATATTTCGAAGACTTATCCTGTGCTATGGGAAAGCCGCCAGCAAGGTGATAAATTGGTTGGTTTTACAACTAATTATATTAAAGTTGAACGGCTTTATGATAAGTCAAAAGTAAATACTGTTGAGATTGTACAACTTGGTAGTTGGAACGATGAAAAGTCTGCATTAACTGTAGTGTATTAGCGCGAAAGACTCGATATGAAATTAGATGTCTAAGTTTTTAATTATCAATTATTAATTATTAATTTGAGAAAAGGTGTTAGCAAAACGAATAATTCCTTGCCTGGATATAAAAGATGGCAAAACAGTAAAAGGTATTAATTTCTTGAATATTACTGATGTAGGCGATCCAGTTGAATTGGGTGCTTTGTATGCACAAATGGGAGCCGATGAACTGGTGTTTTTGGACATAACAGCCACTAATGAAAAGCGAAAAACTTTGTCGGAATTGGTTACGCGCATTGCAAAACATATAAACATTCCATTTACAGTAGGTGGAGGTATATCGAGTGTTGAGGATGTGTCGGTTTTATTGGCATGTGGAGCCGATAAAATTTCGGTAAATACTTCGGCAGTTCGTAATCCGCAATTAATAAGTGAGTTGGCGAGTCAATTTGGAAGTCAATGTGTGGTGTTGGCTATTGACACTAAATGTATTGATGGCGAGTGGTTTGTGTTTTTGAATGGTGGACGTATACCCACTGACATTAAAACCGTAGAATGGGCAAAGCAAGCAGTAGCACTTGGTGCTGGCGAAATTTTGCTAACTTCGATGAATAATGATGGAACCAAGGACGGATTTGCGCTTGATATTACTCGTGCTGTGTCCGAAGCTGTAAATGTACCAGTTATTGCCAGTGGTGGTGCAGGTACAATGGATCATTTTATTGCCGTTTTTGATGAAGGAAAGGCTGATGCAGCTTTGGCGGCTAGTATTTTTCACTATAAAGAAATAGGGATTCCCGAACTCAAATTGTTTTTAAAAGAAAATGGGGTAGAGGTACGTTTGTAAATTACAATTTCAAAATGAAAATTAGAACTATATGCATTTTGCTTTCAATGAAACAATTACACATTGCATTTTTGCTAGTGAATGTTATTGTTTTTAATACAGCTTATGCTCAAAAAGATACTATAAATTATGAGTTTGGAACTAACGCAATAGTTTCGAGTGGAGTACACTCACCCTTTTGGCTTCAGAATAATTCGTTTGGCGATATTTCACATAAGGCTAATAGTGTAGCATTCGAAGTGAATGTTTCAAAAAACATGCTATATCCGAAGCGTATTTTTGATTATAGCTTTGTGTTTACAGGACATTTGCATGAACATGAAAATAAAACTGAGTTTGAATTGAACGA
>JBMOHZ010000129.1:0-6851 GCA_049317585.1 Paludibacter sp. | reverse complement strand
TTGAACGAATTACTCGCCAATATGGTTGATGCTGGCTGCGAATATGCATTTATGGAAGTAAGTTCGCACTCGGTAGATCAACGGCGCATTGCCGGACTTGATTTTGACGGTGGAATTTTCACCAATATTACACGCGACCACATTGATTATCACTTGACTTTCGAAAATTACCTAAAAGCCAAAAAAGGTTTTTTCGACACACTATCAGCAGAAGCATTTGCACTCACAAATGCCGATGATAAAAATGGCTTGGTAATGCTTCAGAATTCGAAAGCGCGCAAATACAGCTATTCGTTACGAAGCATGGCCGACTTTAAAACCAAAATTTTGGAACATGGCTTTGATGGTATGTTGCTGGATATGAACGACCGCGAAGTAAATGTTTCGTTTATTGGCAAGTTTAATGCGAGCAATTTGTCGGCTGTGTTTGGAGCGGCTGTACTTCTGGGACAAGATGAAATGGAAGTGCTTCGCATTATCAGTTCGTTGAGTTCGGTATCGGGACGATTTGAAACTCTGCGTGCACCTCAAGGATTTACAACCATTGTGGATTATGCACATACGCCCGATGCTTTGAACAATGTTATTTCCACCATCAACCAAATTTTAGAAGGCAATGGACGACTAATAACGGTTGTGGGCTGCGGTGGAAATCGCGACAAAGGCAAACGCCCCATGATGGCTCGTGAGGCTGTGGATGGAAGTTGGAAAACGATTTTAACATCGGACAATCCGCGCAACGAAGAGCCACAGGATATTTTGAATGATATGCTTGCAGGTTTGGATGTGATTCAAAAATCGAAAAGCATTACTATTGTTGACCGCCGCGAAGCCATAAAAACAGCTTGTGCACTAGCTCAGGCAGGCGATGTGGTGCTTGTTGCTGGCAAAGGACATGAAGATTATCAAATTATACAGGGCGTAAAACACCATTTCGACGACAGAGAAGAGGTGAAGAAATGTTTTTGATGTGATGATATGATGATGTGATGATGAGAGGATAAAAGAATTATGAATTATCAATTATTAATTATTAATTATTAATTAAAAAGATATGCTATACCACTTATTTACCTACTTAGACAAGTATTTTGACATTCCAGGAGCTGGGATGTTCAACTTTATTTCGTTTCGCACAGGATTGGCTTTTATCTTGGCACTGTTATTATCAACATTGTTCGGACGACGAATAATTGATTATTTGCAAAAAAAACAAATAGGCGAAACAATCCGCGATTTGGGACTCGAAGGCCAAATGAGCAAAAAAGGCACACCGACAATGGGTGGTATCATTATCATTATTGCCATACTTATTCCTACATTGCTATTGGCAGCACTCAACAATATTTACATTATAATAATGTTAGTTGCAACCGTTTGGCTAGGCTTAATTGGCTTTTTGGACGACTATATTAAAGTTTTTCGCAAAAACAAAGAAGGACTAAAAGGTAAATTCAAAATTGTAGGTCAAGTGGGTTTGGGTCTTATTGTAGGATTAATTATGTATTTAAGTCCCGACATAGTAATACGCGAAAACACAGAGATAAAAGGAAAAAACACTCGCGTTGAAGGAGTTACTTATGCCAAACACGATATAAAATCGACCAATACTACCATTCCATTTTTCAAGAACAACAACCTCGATTATGCCGATGCTTTTGCTTGGGCAGGCCAAAAAGCACAGGATTATGGCTGGATATTGTTTATTTTGGTTGTAATTTTTATTGTTACAGCCATTTCGAATGGTGCCAATATGACGGATGGACTTGATGGACTTGCAACAGGCTCGTCGGCCATTATAGGCGTGATACTTGGTATTTTGGCCTATGTATCGGGTAATGTGAACTATGCTGGCTATTTAAATATTATGTATCTTCCTGGCACTGGCGAATTATTGATTTTTGCTGGAGCCTTTATTGGTTCTACCATTGGTTTTTTGTGGTACAATGCCTTTCCTGCTCAGGTTTTTATGGGCGATACTGGCAGCTTAACCCTTGGTGGAATTATTGCCGTATTTGCCATTGCCATTCATAAAGAATTATTAATTCCAATACTTTGTGGCATATTTATCATCGAAAACCTATCGGTAATGATGCAAGTTGGCTATTTTAAATATACCAAAAAACGTTTTGGCGAGGGACGACGTATTTTTAAAATGGCACCTTTACATCATCATTTTCAGAAACCAGGAAATGCAGGCATTCAAGCCTATTTTCAAAGTCCTATGCAAGCCATGCCCGAATCAAAAATTGTAATTCGTTTTTGGATAGTAGGAATTATTTTAGCAGCAATAACAATTATAACGTTGAAAATAAGATAATGAAAAGAATAGTAATTTTAGGTGGAGGCGAAAGTGGAGCGGGCGCTGCGGTGCTTGCAAAACAGAAAGGATTCGACGTTTTTTTGTCGGATTTATCCGAAATTAAACCCAATTACAAAAACCTGCTTAATGAGTACGGCATTGAATGGGAAGAAAAACAACATACTGAAGAAAAAATATTAAATGCTGCTGAAATAATTAAAAGTCCTGGAATTCCTGACAAAGCGCCACTAATTAAAAAATTACATGCGCTAGGAACTCCCGTAATTTCCGAAATTGAATTTGCAGGACGATATACCAATGCCAAAATGATATGCATAACGGGTAGCAATGGAAAAACCACAACTACCATGCTTACGTATCATATACTGAAAAATTCGGGTCTGCGAGTGGGGCTTGCTGGCAATGTTGGCAACAGTTTGGCATTGCAAGTGGCCACTGAGAATTTCGAATACTATGTAGTAGAACTCAGTAGTTTTCAGCTCGATGGCATGACCGAATTTAAAGCAGATATAGCCGTTTTGTTAAACATCACGCCCGACCATTTAGATCGGTACGATTATAATTTTCAGAATTATGTGAATTCGAAATTCCGAATTACACAAAATCAAACCAAGGACGACACATTTATATTTTGGGAAAACGACCCCGTTATTAAGGCCGAATTAGCCAAACGCAACATTCAATCAACTATGTATCCGTTTGCTATGGAACGCACCGAAAAAACAAAAGCATTTATTGAAAACGACGAATTAATTATAAATACACTTAAAACAATTTTTACTATGCCACAAACCGAATTAGCAATTCAAGGACTGCACAACACCTACAACTCAATGGCCGCGGGGCTTACAGCAACTGTTTTAAATGTAAAAAAAGAAAGTATCCGTGCTTCGCTTATGGATTTTCAGGGTGTGGAACACCGGTTGGAATATGTGGCAACTGTGCGTAATGTGCGTTATATCAACGACTCCAAAGCTACCAATGTAAATTCGTGTTGGTATGCGTTGCAAAGTATAAAAACTCCCACAGTGCTAATTTTAGGTGGTACCGACAAGGGGAATGATTATAGTGAAATTGAAGAATTGGTAAACGAAAAAGTGACTAGTTTGATATTTATGGGCATAGATAACACTGCACTTATGGCATTTTTCAAAGATAAAGTTACCAATATTGTGGAAGTAAAATCAATGGAAGATGCTGTAGCCGAAGCTTATAAAATTGCTAAATCAGGCGAAACCGTTTTACTATCACCTTGTTGCGCTAGCTTCGATTTGTTTAAAAACTACGAAGATCGTGGTCGTCAGTTTAAAACCTGTGTTCGAAATTTGTAAAAATGGACAGTTTATTAAAAAAATATTTACGCGGCGATGCTACACTTTGGATAGCGTTTATCATGCTTTGTGTGGTATCCATTATCGAAATGTATAGTGCCTCGAGCACACTCGCCTACAAAGCAGCCAACCACACCACGCCCATGTTGCGTCACGTTGGGTTTTTGGCAGGAGGCGCTTTGATTGCCATCATTGTGCATCTTGTTCCCTATCGTTTCATACGATTATTGTCGTATGTAGGCTTGTTATTATCGGTTTTTTTGTTAATTTTGGTGCAATTTAAAGGACAAAGCGAAAACGATGCAACTCGCTGGCTAGTAATAGGTGGCGTACAATTTCAACCATCGGAACTGGCCAAATTGTCCGTAATAATTGTGGCTGCCGATTTTATTTCACGCATAAAAAATCCCGAAACTGACGAAAATCGGTATTTCTGGAATATCATGATTATGCTTGGCATTATTTGCCCACTTATACTTATCGAAAACTTTTCCACTGCGGGAATCCTTTTTGGAGTAGTTTTTATCATGATGTTTATTGGTAAAATATCGTTGAAAAAATTAGGTTCAATTGCTGGAATTATTGTTTTAGCAGCAATTTTAGGTTATGGTTCAATAAAAGCAATACCCAAAGACAGCATGCCTTCGGCTTTTAAAAGAGCATATACCTGGACTAGCAGGATTGATAAATTTTTTGTTTCGGACGATAAAAAAGAAGATAAATATGCCATAACCGACGAAAATCTACAAGTACAACATGGTAAAATAGCCATAGCAAGAGGTGGTTTTTTTGGAGTAATGCCTGGTAATAGTATTGAACGCGATTTTTTACCACAAGCGTATTCCGATTTTATTTACGCTATTATTGTAGAGGAAACGGGCATGCTTGGCGGAATTGTGGTAATGCTTTTGTATTTAATTTTGCTCTATCGAGCTGGTCGTATTGCTACCGAAAGCCCAACGGTTTTTCCGGCGGTGGTGGTTATTGGATTGTCGCTTATGATTGTTATTCAGGCATTTGTAAACATGGCAGTTGCCACCAGTTTAGGGCCAGTTACAGGTCAACCATTACCATTAATTAGCCGTGGAGGAACATCCATATTGATTACTTGCATTTATTTTGGTGTAATTTTGGGCGTCACACGTCAGATAAAAGAAGAAGGGCATCCCGAAGATAAAGAAATGGTGGAAACACCCGAAGAAGCAATTCCGGTTGTAAACTTAGAAGAGATATGAAAAAATTTATAGTAAGTGGAGGCGGTACTGGCGGACATATTTTTCCGGCTATAAGTATTGCTAACGAATTAAAAAGTCGATTTCCCGATTCAGAAATACTTTTTGTTGGCGCAAAAGGTCGTATGGAAATGGAACGCGTTCCAGCAGCGGGCTATCGCATCGAAGGATTGCCTGTGAGCGGTTTTGATCGCAAAAACATGTTGCGCAATATTAAAGTGCTCATAAACTTAGCTATTAGCATTTTGAAAGCCCGAAAAATCATTCGCTCTTTTCGTCCTGATATTGCTATTGGTGTAGGTGGCTATGCAAGCGGGCCTTTATTAAAAGCTGCTTCGGGCTTTGGAGTGCCTACACTATTGCAAGAACAAAATTCGTATGCGGGCGTCACCAATAAATTGTTGGCTCAAAAAGCGTCAAAAATATGCGTGGCATACGACAATATGGATAAATTTTTCCCGAAGGATAAAATTGTAAAAACGGGGAATCCTGTACGTCAGGATTTGTTTCAGGTACAATCAAAAGCAGCTGAGGCTTATCAGTTTTTTGGATTCACATCTGCCAAAAAAACCTTACTTATTGTGGGTGGCAGCTTGGGAGCACGTACCATCAATCAAAGTATAATAGCCGAGCTCGATGCATTGACTAAAGCTGACATTCAAGTTATTTGGCAAACAGGGAAATTTTACATTGCCGATGCTCATAAAGCAGCCGAAGCCTATAAATCGGACAGTTTGCTGGTCACCGATTTTGTTTCGCGCATGGATTATGCGTATGCCATTGCCGATTTAGTTATTTCCAGAGCTGGTGCAAGTTCTATTTCGGAGCTTTGTTTACTTGCCAAACCTACCATTTTAGTGCCGTCGCCCAATGTAGCCGAGGACCATCAAACTCAAAATGCGTTGGCTTTGGTAACCAAAAATGCCGCTGTGATGATTAAAGATGTAGAAGCAAAGGTAAACTTAATACCAACGGCTTTGCAATTAATATTGAACAACGATGCTTTATCAAAACTAGCTGAAAATATTTTGAAATTAGCCGAAAAAGATTCAGCCAAACGCATAGTAGACGAAGTAGAGAAGATAATTGGAAGTAAAAAATTCTGAGTTCTGAATTTTGAATCAACCAAACAACAGATGAACAAATTGACTAACAACCCAAAATGAACAAATATAATCGATATTTTTTTCTAGGAATAGGTGGCATAGGCATGAGTGCAATAGCCCGATATTTTAAAACCAAAGGTTTTGAAGTGGCTGGTTACGACCGTTCCGAAACAAAACTAACTCAGGATTTGGTTGCTGAAGGAATTCAAGTTATTTATAATCAGGAAGTAAATCAAATTCCAGCGGAATATCTGAATCCTAAAAACACTTTGATAATTGTAACACCTGCCATTCCGGAGCAGCACAGTCAGTTGCAATATTTTAAGGAAAACAATTTTATAATTCAAAAGCGTGCTCAAGTGCTAGGCGACATTACACGCCAAAGCAAAGGAATATGTGTGGCTGGCACACATGGCAAAACTACTACTTCGACTATTGCTGCGCACTTGCTCTATCAGTCACAAGTTACTTGTAGTGCATTTTTAGGTGGCATATCCAATAACTACAACACCAATCTTTTACTATCAAAGGACAGCAATTATGTGGTTATTGAGGCTGACGAATACGACCGTTCATTTCATCAACTGTCGCCATACATGGCTGTAATTACCTCAGCCGATGCCGACCATTTAGACATTTACGAAACCGCAGATGCTTTTCGCGAGAGTTTCGAACATTTTACATCGCTTATCCGCCCCGGCGGTGCGCTTATTATGCGCAAAGGCATTGACATTAAGCCAAGACTTCAAAAAGGTGTTAAAGTATATACCTATTCGATGAATGATGGAGGCGATTTTAGTGCCGAAAACATAAAAGTGGGAAAAGGCGAAATCAAATTTGATTTTGTAACCCCGACCGA
>JBMOHZ010000128.1:0-6892 GCA_049317585.1 Paludibacter sp. | reverse complement strand
ATTTTGCTTTCGGTGTATATTTAAGGCACATCGTGCCGATTTCTTTGTTGAAAACATTTGATGTTGTTGATTTTTAAGGCACATCGTGCTGATTTCTTTGTAGAAAATCATCGCCCGAATGGATATTGAGGCGCGTAGCGCTGATTTCTTTGTAGCGCCGTGGGTGCGATTTTATTACAAAACGACAACGATTCTTAAATGAGCAGAACCAACAAATTATTTTAACCAAAGAGCGGAAGACGGGACTCGAACCCGCGCTTACGTACTGGAGGTACGTCGTCAGGCTCTGAAGGCCTGTGTGCTACCACTACACCACTTCCGCGAAAAGAGCACGGGTAGCCAGACTCGAACTGGCTCTGAGGGGTTGGACGCCCCAGTATGGCACCGAAAGCCATTGTGCTTAACCCTTACACTATACCCGTATTTAAAATGCAAATATAATAATAATTTAAAAAGATTTAAAACCACTTTTTCCGCTTAAAGTACCATATCATGCCACCAACTGTTAATGCCATAAATCCTAACATAGCATAATAACTCCATTTCCAATGTAGTTCGGGTATAAAATCGAAATTGGTACCATAAATACCTGCTAAAAATGTAATTGGAATAAAGATAACTGTTATTATTGTGAGCACTCGCATAATTTCATTCAGTTTGGTACTCATAGTGGTATGATAAATGTTCATCATATCGTACACCATTTCGCGATAACTATCAGCTAAATCATTGGCTTCGTTCATATTATCAACCAACTCCTTAAAATGCACTCTGTTTTCATCTTTAATAAAATCGGTTTCGAGCTTTGCTAAACCAATTATCATTTCCTTCGAAGGTTTAATAATTTTTCGGATAAAGTTAAGTTCACGTTTAAAGTAATTTATCCGTTCTAAGAAATCCTTACCAGGTTCAGTCGACATTTGTTCTTCCAAATCTTCAATTTGTTCGCCCAATTCTCCAATGATATAAATATAATTGTCGATAACAATATCGAGCAATGCAAACGCTAAATAATCGGTACCTGTACGACGAATTTTATTTGTTTTTTTGCGTATGCGCTCACGCACAGGTTCAAAAAAATTTCCCGGTTGCTCTTGAAATGAAATAAGTGTATTATCTGTAACAATAAGACTTAATGTATCCATACTAAGCACCATCTTCTTCTGTTGCAACATGCGGATATTCAGATAAATACAATTTTCGAAAAATTGCACTTTGGGACGCGACGTAGGATTCATCACATCCGATAGAATCAAATTGTCGATGGAAAAAACATCTGCCAATGACTCCATTAACTTGACATTATCCAAACCATAAATATTCAACCAACTGGTAGTAGTACTTTTCTTTAGTGCTTTTAATTGATCCGGTGTAGTAACATCGAACTCTTTAAACGTTTCGGCATCATAATCGAATGCTTTTAGTCCAGCTTTATCAATCTTCTTTTGACCCCTAAAAACCAATGCATAAGGCGATAAACCTATATCTTCCTTTTTCTTTTTTACAAAACGTGCCATAGCGTTATTTAAATTTATTCAATTTTCCTATAAGAAAATTCGGACGAAACTGTTTTATTATATTATATGGTTTATTTAATGCCCCAAAACCTTTATAGAATCTAGCTATACCATCAATGCTTGACCCTTCAAAATCAAATTCAACACTCTTTCCAGATTCATTCCGAATAATTGTATCAATAAGCAAAAACATGGCCGATGAAGCTTTACCTTCATCATTCGAAATAGGTAATAAATAGGTAATGCGATGTGCTGAGTGTAAAATACAAAGAGAAGCAATGAGCGTTTCGTTAGCTGAATAAACGCCATACAGAGTCATTGCATTTTCCGAAATTCCTTTCGTAATTAAATCTTTTACAAATGATTGCTGAGCAGAACGATATTTTTTTTCTACCGAGTAATAAAAATTCATAAACTCATCAATTGGTATCTTCGATTGAATTTTTAACTGAAGTTTTTGAGCTTTTGATATATTACGAATTGTGTTTTTTGAAAATTTTGAAGAAATTACTTCGTATTTTTCATTTATATTTAAAACCAAATTTGGTAAAGAAGCATTCTGTGGACTATAGTTGTTTTCATTTAAATGCAATTCGTAACTAAAGCTGGGAATTTGTTTGATAAACTTTTTTACAATAGATTGTTCAACAGTATGTTCCGAAAAAATTCCTAATTGCTGAGTCAGAATGGGTTGAACCAAGTATGAAATACCATATTTTTTTTTAATTGGCAGCGGCATAATATATTCGTAATTATCGCTTACCAAAGCTTCCCAATTGGGCGAAACAATATCCAAGTACCATGTAAATGCATACGCCAGCTGATTACACGACTTTGAAACACAGGTATCCCAACGAGAATAATCAATTTCTTTATTTTGTAAATGTGTAATTTTCATTAGATACTTTTTATCAAAAGTCAACAGACAAAAGTAATTCAATTTCGCAACAAAATGGCATTATATAACTGATTATTTTATCAAAATTAAAAATTAAAGAAATTTTTCTTTAATTATTCAGGAAAGTTTTTTATCTTTGTATCCGAAATAAAAACGCATAAATTAAAAATCAAAAAAATAAAATTAGTATGTCAAAAGTAACTGTAGTAGGCGCTGGAAATGTAGGCGCAACATGTGCAAATGTGCTTGCATTCAACGAAGTAGCCGATCAAATTGTGATGCTCGATGTAAAAGAAGGTGTATCCGAAGGTAAATCGTTAGATATGATGCAAACAGCCACCTTGCTTGGATTCGATTCAACCATTGTAGGTTGCACAAACGATTATGCTCAAACTGCCAATTCGGATGTAGTTGTTATCACATCAGGTATTCCTCGCAAGCCAGGAATGACACGCGAAGAACTTATTGGTGTAAATGCAGGAATTGTAAAAAGTGTAGCCGATAATATTTTGAAATTCTCTCCAAATGCAATTATTGTTGTGGTAAGTAACCCTATGGACACAATGACTTACTTGGCATTGAAAGCAACTGGACTTCCAAAAAACAAAATAATTGGTATGGGCGGTACGCTCGACAGTTCACGTTTCAAATGTTATTTGAGCAAAGCATTGAATGCAAATCCAAACGAAATTGAAGGCATGGTAATTGGTGGACATGGTGATACAACAATGATTCCTTTAACTCGTTTTGCTTCTCTAAAAGGTCGCCCAGTAAGCGATATTTTAAGCAAAGACGAATTGGCTAAAGTGGTGGCTGATACTATGGTAGGAGGTGCAACACTTACAGGCTTATTAGGAACATCAGCTTGGTATGCTCCTGGTGCTGCTGCTTCGTATTTAGTAGAATCAATTATACATGATCAGAAAAAAATTATTCCATGCTGTGTTTCACTCGAAGGCGAATACGGACAAAATGACATTTGTATCGGCGTTCCTTGTGTTATTGGCAAAAATGGTGTTGAAGAAATTATCGACTACAAATTAAACGAAGAAGAAATGGCTTTGTTTACAAAAAGTGCAGCTGCTGTGCGTGGCACAAATGATGTATTGAAAGAAATAAATGTATTGTAATTAAAGGCTGTAAATCTTCACATATTAATGAGTTATGTCTGATGACGTAACTCATTAATTTTTTATCAAGAATACAATATCAAAGTTAATTTACATTAAATTATTGACATTTTGTTATTATACAATGAAATTCAGGATAAAATTCATGAAATTAATATATCTTTGTAATGATTATAACTTTGTAATGCAAGATTTGTAATATCGTACTTAAAAACTAATTTATTTAATTCAACTTATTATGAACAATTACATGCAAATTCACCATTATTTAAAGCAGTTCGATATTAAACCATCGGTTCAACGTACTGCTGTGATGGATTATTTAATGAGTTACAAAACGCATCCAACCATTGATGAAATTTACTCGTACCTCAGCCCTTTTATGCCAACGCTTTCGAAAACAACCATTTACAACACGCTGAATTTATTTGTTGAAAAAGGAGCTGTACTTCAATTGGCTATCGATGAAAAAAATGCACGTTATGATGCAGATATTTCCAACCACGCTCATTTTAAATGTAAAAGTTGTGGAAAAGTATATGACTTATTCGATTTAAAACAAGAACTATTTGCAAAACCTATGCTCGAAGGATTTGACATTCACACCGTAGAGCTTTCATACTCAGGAATTTGTGGTTCATGCAAAGGCATGAATTAAATATTTTTATACAATTTGATACAAGGCATACTTTTTTATTAAAGTATGCCTTTTTTTATTCGCAAATTTTCCTACCTTTGAAACGTTAAACTTAAAACACAAAAAACAATGAAACGAACGTTCAAAATTGCATGTTTTGCTTTGGTAATTTTTATTACACAAGTTGGTTTTTCGCAACAAAAAATTAAAAAAGGCTTAGGTTTTGGTGCTATTCCGGCAGTATCATTCGACTCAGATTTAGGTTTTCAATACGGTGCTGTAGTTAATTTGTATCAATATGGCGATGGAAGCCGATTTCCAAAATACGATCATTCGTTGTATATGGAGTGGTCGCGATTTTCGAAAGGTACTGGCATAAACCGAATAATGTACGATTCGGAACGGTTAATTCCGAAGGTACGCACTACGGTAGACATGACTTATATGACAGATCAAATGATGGATTTTTTTGGTTACAATGGATATCAAACCATCTATAACGATAGTTTAAGCAAGGCTACTCGTCATTTTTATAAAAACGAACGTAATATGTTTCGTGTAAAAGCCGATTTTCAAGGCAGTTTTGGTGAGTCTAAATTTGGCTGGATAGCCGGTTATACGTTCTATAATTTTGCTATCGACACGGTTAATATTACAAAGTTAAAACTTGACCCAATTCAGGGCGGAACTTTATTCCAACGCTATGTAAAAAATGGATTAATAAGCACTGCCGAATCGGATGGAGGCAGTTTGAACTACATAAAATTAGGTTTAAAATACGACTCGCGTGACCAACGGGCTTGCCCTATGAAAGGTATTTGGACAGAAGCGGTAATACAAACAGCGCCTGGATTTATCAACGAATTTGCACATACAAAATTTGCATTAATTCATCGCCAATACTTTAAACTTGCAAAAGACATGTCATTAGCTTACCGAATTGATTATCAAACTACATTAGGAAATTCGCATGTTCCATTTTATGCGCAACCATTGTTAATTACAAGTTTCCTAACAGCATCTACCAATCAAGGTTTAGGAGGCAAAAATTCGCTTCGCGGTATATTACGCAACCGTATTGTAGGCGATGCTGTAGGTTTTGGCAATTTCGAATTCCGTTATAAGTTTGTACGTTTCGAGTGGTTAAAACAAAATTTCTATGTCGGCACCAATATTTTCTTCGATTCGGGCATGATTCTTAAACCTATTGCGATAGCAAACAATTTGACTTCATCTCAAAAAAATGAATTATTTTTAAATAGTTATGAATCGAGCAAATTACACTCAGCAGCCGGTATAGGTTTAAAAATTGGTTGGAATGAGAATTTCATAATTTCGGCTGATTACGGGAAAGCATTTAACAAACAAGATGGAAACTCAGGCATGTACATCGGATTAAATTATTTATTTTAGAGCGCCGCTTAAATGATTGATGCATCTATTTTTATTTCAGCTACTTATGCTACATTAATTCTGGTTTTTTTAATAGGTTGGAAGCGAATTATAGCTTTCGAACCTAAAACTGAAAATAATACAGCTAATAACATTTCTGTTGTAGTAGCTTGTAAAAACGAAGCTCGAAATTTAGATAATTTATTAAATGCACTAAAAAATCAAACAATATCAGGTTTTCAACTGGTTTTAATTGATGACCATTCGACCGATGGTACTTTTGAAATAATGGAGCAATGGGCTCAAAATTTTGAGAACGCACTTGTTTTAAAATCGGTAGAGTTTGGAAAAAAGAAAGCACTAAAAATCGGCATTGAGAATGCTACTAACGAATTAATAGTTACTACCGATGCCGACTGTACTCCTACTCCACGTTGGATTGAAACTGTGGTTCAATTTTACGAAGCATCAGATGCTGATTTAATAATTGGTCCGGTAGCTATGGCGCCTGCTTCAAACCTTTTTGAAAAAATGCAACAACTTGAATTTCTATCACTTGTAAGTTCGGGTGCTGGTGCAGCAGGAGTAGGAAAACCAATAATTTGTAATGGAGCCAACTTAGCTTTTAATCGAAGTTTATGGTTAAGTAATTATTCGAATCTTCAAGACAAATCCGTTTCGGGCGATGATGTTTTTTTATTACATGCTATAAAAAAACAAAATGGAGATATTGAATTTTTAAAGTCGAAAAACGCAATAGTAACAACTAAGCCTTGCGAAACTTTTCAAGCGTTTATAAATCAACGCAAGCGTTGGGCATCAAAAGCACCTTTGTATACCGATATCACAACAATACTAGTGGCCATAATAGTTTTTTGCATTTCATTACTTCAAATCATATTACTCGTAGCAAGCTTTATTTCAATCAATTACCTTATTTTATTCGGAATTGTATTTATTTCAAAATTAGTTTTTGACTTTATTTTCTTAAACCAAACTGCTGCATTTTTCGAACAAAAAATAACCGCCAAAACACTTTTAACGTCGGCGGTTGTTTATCCGTTTTATATCGTTTATACTGCTATATCGGGTATTTTCAGAGGCATAAATACCTTTAGCAATTAAAAAAAATACTTTCAACATTTTTCAACTCCCTGCTTATTTTACTTCTAGAGGTTTGCTGATAATTCCTACCTTGTTCTTTAAAAGTCACTAACAAATGACTTTTTGTATCCATATTTGGTATTACAAGGCTGATACAAGTTGTTTTAGCTTTGTTTCAGCCATTTTAAGGTTATAACGGAAGTTTATTAAGCGT
>JBMOHZ010000127.1:0-6897 GCA_049317585.1 Paludibacter sp. | reverse complement strand
TTACAAGCGATAATATAGTTGCAATGGCTTCAACAGCACCGGCAGCACCTAGCAGGTGTCCAGTCATCGATTTTGTTGCACTAATATTTAGTTTGTAAGCATGTTCGCCAAAAACACTCAATATAGCTTTTGGTTCAGAAATGTCGCCAACAGGAGTTGAAGTACCGTGTACGTTGATGTAATCAATATCTTCGGGTTTCATCTCTGCATCTTTCAAGGCACGTGCCATTACTAATTTTGCTCCAAGTCCATCTGGGTGAGTAGCAGTCAAGTGATATGCATCGGCCGACATGCCACCTCCTACAACTTCGCAAAGTATATTTGCACCGCGAGCGATAGCATGTTCCAATTCCTCAAGGATTAAGCAACCTGATCCTTCGCCCATAACAAAACCATCGCGGCTTTTGCTGAATGGACGTGAAGCACTTTCAGGGCTGTCGTTACGGGTCGATAATGCTGTTAAGGCATTAAATCCTCCAACTCCAGCTGGTGTAATTGAAGCTTCGGCTCCACCAGTTACTATGATATTTGCTTTTCCTAAACGAATGTAGTTGAATGCATCAATAAGCGCATTTGTTGACGATGCACAAGCAGATGTGGTCGAAAAGTTAGGTCCTCTAAAACCGTACATAATTGAAATTTGACCAGCAGCTATATCCGATATCATTTTTGGAATGAAGAATGGATTAAACTTTGGACCATTTTCTAAATGCTGATAATAGTAACCTACTTCTTGTTCAAATGTACTTATACCACCAATTCCGGCAGCAAAAATAACACCAACTTCGTCTTTGTCTATTGCTTCCAAATCTACTCCACTGTTTTCAATTGCTTCTTTGGCTGCTGCAATAGCATACTGGGCGTAAAGGTCTAACTTACGTACCTCTTTACGATCAAAATACTTAGTTGCATCAAAGTCTTTCACTTCGCAGGCAAATTGCGTTTTGAACAGTGTAGTATCAAAACGAGTAATCGGCGTTGCGCCACTTACTCCTTTAAGTAGATTGTCCCAAAATTCGGGAACACTGTTACCTAAAGGAGTAACCGCGCCAAGGCCGGTTACTACAACTCTTTTTAACTCCATAATAAGTGCTTATCGTGGAAAAAGATTATTTTTGAATAGCTTCGATGTGAGCGATAGCGTCGCCTACAGTAGCAATTTTTTCAGCTTGTTCGTCTGGAATAGAAATACCGAATTCTTTTTCGAATTCCATAATTAATTCTACAGTGTCCAATGAATCAGCACCAAGATCGTTAGTAAAGCTTGCTGTTTCTACAACATCTGCTTCTTCTACGCCTAATTTGTCTACGATAATAGCCTTTACTTTAGCTGCAACTTCTGACATAATTTTTGTTTTTTAAGTTTGTAATTTGAAATTGTTTTATAATTTTGCGGTGCAAAGTAACAAAAAATTCTTCAAACCACCTCACTTTTGTTGAAAAAAATACACTTTATTGCACATATTGCTTACAAATGAGCAGTTTTAACACATAAAAAATGAAACGTAAAATAGCAATTTTTGCTTCAGGTTCTGGCTCAAATGCCGAAAACATAATTAGTTACTTCGAAAAAAATGATAAGTTTGAATTTCCGTTAATATTGTCTAACAAACCTGATGCCTATGTGCATCAAAGGGCAAAGAATCTTCAAATTCCTTCTTTTTTCTTTTCAAAAGAAAGTTTTTTGGCTGGAAATGAAATACTCGATTTTTTAAATTCAAATAAAGTTGACTGTATTATATTGGCTGGTTTTTTACTTAAAGTTCCCGAAGTGTTGATTCAGGCTTATCCGAACAATATTATTAATATACATCCGGCTTTATTGCCCAAATTTGGTGGTAAAGGCATGTATGGCGATAATGTGCATAAAGCAGTAAAGGCCTCGGGCGAAACCGAATCGGGAATTACGGTACATTATGTAAACGAACACTACGATGATGGAAATATAATTCTTCAGGCTAAATGTACTCTGAATGAACTTGATACCCCCGAAAGTATTGCCAATAAAGTGCATGCGCTCGAATATGAGTTTTTTCCTAAAGCAATTGAAAAAATTTGGGGTTAAAAAAACTTCAAAAATTAAGCACAACTTAATAAATTAATTAGTAATTTTGTAGCCGAAATAATCAATCTACTAACAAGTTTGTATATTCAATTGATATTCAGGTGATTATTTCGAATAAATAGAAAACTAAATAACACATATATTTATGGATGCACAAGCAATTGCTCTCAACAACGTTATTCAACAGGTAAATCCAAGTGTTTACCAAATGCTTTCGGAACGGGGAAAAAATATATTTTTTCCAAAACTTGGTATTTTAGCACAATCGGCTCAAGCCAAAGGCAAACAAATTAATGCCACCATTGGCGAAGCAGTGGAAGATGATGGAACATCAATGCATTTGCCTGAATTTGATGCATTATTGAATGTGCCAACAGCTAATATATTTCCGTATGCTCCAAGCTTTGGTAAACCTGAGTTTCGTAGCTTGTGGAAATCGTCCATTTATCGTAAAAATCCATCGTTGGGCGAAACGGTAATTAGCAATCCGGTAGCTACCAATGGATTAACGCATGGTATTAGCATGGCGGGTTATCTGTTTGCTAACGAAGGCGATACGGTGTTGTTATCGAATCATTACTGGGAAAACTACAATTTGATCTTCGACAATAGTTATGGTGCAAAAGTTGATACGTTTGAACTTTTTGCAAATGGCGGTTTTAATGTTGCCGATTTTTCGAAAAAATTGAATGAAATTCAAGGAGAGAAAATTATTACATTGCTCAATTTTCCAAACAATCCTGCAGGTTATACACCGCTTGTAGCCGAGATAGAATCCATTGTAGCCGAAATTAGAAAAGTGGCTGATAAAGGCAAAAAAGTAATTGTGCTGATCGACGATGCTTATTTTGGTTTAGTGTACGAAGAGGGTGTTTTTATGGAATCAATTTTTACAAAATTAGCCAACCTTTCGGAAAACGTATTGGCAGTAAAGCTCGACGGACCAACCAAAGAAGATTATGTTTGGGGATTTCGTGTAGGTTTTATCAGTTATGCCATTAAAGGCGGTACAGCAGAACTTTACGAAGCGTTGGAAAACAAAACGGCTGGTGCTGTACGTGGTAATATTTCCAACATAAGCCAATTATCGCAATCGCTTTTATATACTGTATATTCGGCACCAACGTACGAAGCTTCGAAAAAGGCAAAATACGATATATTGAAAAGCCGCTACGATGCATTAAAAGTTGAATTGGCAAAACCACAATATGCTGAATACTTTGAGCCACTACCGTTTAACTCAGGTTACTTTATGTGCGTGCAACCTAAAAAAGGACTCCTTGCCGAAGATATCCGCAAGCATTTGTTGGAAAAATATAGCACTGGAGTAATTGTACTTGGCAATGTAGTGCGTTTAGCATTTTCAGCAGTACCCAAAGCTGTGCTTCCGCAATTGGTTGAAAATATCTACAACGCTTGTGTGGATTTGGATAAAAAATAAGAAACATTTTGGTTTTCAAATATTTAAGGCTGAATTTCATAAATTGAAATTCAGCCTTTTTTAGTATGTAAATTATGTCATCAAAATTCACTATCTTTGCACTTCGAAAAAAATAAGGTAATTTGATTAAAAAGTTATTGTGAATCAATATATTGAAAACAATTCTTCAAACATCAAACTTCTCAAACATCAAACTTTTATAATAATGGCTCTTCAATGTGGAATCGTGGGTTTACCCAATGTAGGTAAATCTACTCTTTTCAACTGTTTATCGAACGCAAAAGCACAGGCTGCTAACTTTCCTTTTTGTACAATCGAACCCAATGTAGGTGTAATTACCGTTCCCGACGAACGATTAAATAAGTTGTCAGAATTGGTTCATCCACAGCGGATTGTACCTACAACTGTTGAGATTGTAGACATTGCCGGTTTGGTAAAAGGAGCTAGTAAAGGCGAAGGTTTGGGAAATAAATTTTTGGCCAATATCCGCGAAACAGATGCAATTTTACATGTGTTACGTTGTTTCGACAATGAGAATATTGTACATGTTGATGGAAGCATAAATCCAGTTCGCGATAAAGAAATTATCGATATCGAATTGCAGTTGAAAGATTTAGAAACGATTGAAAGCCGCATTAGCAAAGTTCAAAAGCAAGCAGCTGTGGGCGATAAACAGTCCAAAATGCTTTACGATATTTATGTTCAGTACCGCGAAGTGCTGCTGCAAGGTAAATCGGCACGTACTGTAAAACTAGGTGAGTTAGATAAAAAATTAGTGAAGGATTTGTACCTGCTTACCAATAAACCTGTAATGTATGTTTGTAATGTGGATGAATCGTCGGCTGTTAACGGTAATGCGTATGTAGAAGCATTGCGTGAATCAGTTAAAGACGAAGGAGCCGAAATTTTGATTGTAGCAGCAGCCACCGAAGCCGATATTGCTGAATTGGAAACTTACGAAGAGCGTCAGATGTTTTTGGAAGAAGCAGGACTACAGGAATCGGGTGTGGCTCGTTTAATTCGTGCAGCCTATCACTTACTCGATTTACAGACTTATTTTACAGCTGGTGTTCAGGAAGTTCGTGCATGGACATTTGAGCGTGGCTGGAAAGCACCACAATGTGCCGGTGTAATCCATACCGATTTCGAAAAAGGTTTTATCCGTGCCGAAGTAATTAAATACAACGATTTTGTGACATTAGGCTCCGAAGCTGCTTGCAAAGAAGCCGGCAAAATGAATGTAGAAGGCAAAGAATATGTAGTTACCGACGGCGATATTATGCATTTCCGCTTTAATGTATAAATGCCTATAACATGCCTATAGCCTTAATATACTTAATTTAGATCTTGTTTAGCTAGGGATTTCAACCTGAAATGTTACCTTAGCTTTTAATGCCGTAAAAACACGGAACATAGTATCGAAAGTTACATTACTGGCATTGTTTTCGATGCGTGATATTTGTGCTTTTTTTACTCCAATAAGTTGTCCGAGCTGCTCTTGGGTAATATGTCGTTCTTTGCGAGTTTGCCTAATCGCCCTACCTATCATATCCAATTGTAATTCGTATTCAAAATGATCACGTTCTGGCGTTCCTACTGTTCCAATCAGTTTGTCTTGGACTTCATCTAATGTATATGTCTTCATGATGTTTTCTCGTTTAAATATTTGACTTTTAATTGAATTGCTTTTTGTATTTCAGAATCAGGAACTTTACTTCTTTTCTTTATAAAACCGTGAGTAGATATAACTAATGTATTTGACCTATCTGTTTTATCCCAAAATGCAAGCAAGCGGTACTGTAATCCCTGATAAAGTGTTCGGAATTCCCATACATCATTGTTTATATTTTTGAATAGCTCCGGATTATTTTCGGTTTGTGATTTTCGTATATTATAAAGTATTTTTTCAGAATGCTTTCGATCAATACTTTTCAAGAAATCAAACGCTTCATCTAAAAATACAATTTCAAATAATTTAGTCATATTTCAGCATTTAAGGTTGCAAAGATATATATAAGTTTACATATAACGAAACTTTTGCGTGATATTTTGTAATTTATTTTGTAGAATCTTGATAAATTTATGAGTTGAAATAGTTTTATACAACAACGACTGAACTACAACAATTGAAATTCAGCCGTGAATTAAATTTGTTTATATATAAGACAGATGCTTTGCTTTCCAAAGTCCGTTGTTAAAGAAAAGGACAGCATATAATGCTAAATTACAGACAATGAAGAGTGAGGGCGGATAACCTTTAGTCACCAACTCATTGTAACTAAAGCAAATCTGCAAAATGTATTAGATTGTTATTAAAATATGCCAATTATTTTCAAAACAGAAAATATTGATGTATTTTTGTATGAAATATTTATAAATGTACTTATTATGTCTTTTACTACCACTCTTTTACCACACGAATGCAAAGATAAAGCAGATATTCGTTGTCAGATTGATCAGATTGATAAAGAAATAATATCATTGTTTGCACAACGCAGTTTGTATGTTGCCGAAATAGTGAACTACAAAACCGATGTTGAAAGTGTTGTGGCTAAAGATAGAAAAGAAGAAGTTATTCGTCTGCGAGGTGAATGGGCAGAACAAGCTGGATTGGACAAAACTACATTTCAACAAATATTCTCCTGTTTAATTAATCACAATATTCAGATTGAATTGGCGCTTCTTGATAAAAAATAAAACTGGATTACAAGATACGAATTAATGCAAAACGAAATAAACAATTGGAAATTATATAACATGTACAAACAAGAAATTAAAGTAATGGATTGCACCGTCCGCGACGGTGGGTTAATGAATAAATGGCAGTTTTCGGACGATTTTGTTCGGGGAGTTTATAATGCTTGCGTCGAAGCAGGTGTTGATTATATGGAAATTGGCTATTTGAGTAGCGAAAAAGCGTTTAGCCGTAAAGAAATGGGCCCTTGGAAGTTTTGCCACCAAAAAGATTTGGAACGTATAGTTGGTAAAAACGAAACCAGCCTAAAACTCTCTGCCATGGCCGATATAGGACGCATTGATTTAGATGATATACCAATGGCTTCGGATAGTTTGTTGGATATGATACGCGTGGCTTGTTATGTACATCAAGTTGATAAGGCTGTCGCATTGGCACACCATTGCCTGGATAAAGGTTACGAAGTTTGTATTAACTTAATGGCTGTTTCTACTGTAAACGAACATGAGCTGGACGAAGCATTGAAAGATATTGCTGCTTCGCGTGTAAAAGTGTTTTATGCTGTAGATAGTTTTGGTAGCATGTATGTAGAATCGATTCAACATTTGGTACGTAAATACACCAACGCACTTCCAGGCAAGGAAATTGGAATTCATGCACATAACAATATGCAAATGGCCATGTCCAATACTTATA
>JBMOHZ010000126.1:0-6937 GCA_049317585.1 Paludibacter sp. | reverse complement strand
CGTGGCTATGCTGTGCTTGATGATGCTGCATTCCCTATTGTGGGCGAAGGAAAAACAGAGCCGAATGATACCTTTGTAGAGCAATTGGTGGCAAATGCCAAAGCTGCTATCGATGCTGTAGATGCATTGGGTTATATCAACTCTAAAAAAGTAGCAGTTGGTGGCCATTCGTATGGAGCATTTATGACAGCTAATTTGCTGACTCATTGCAATTTATTTGCGTGTGGTATTGCTCGTAGTGGCGCCTACAACCGCACATTAACCCCTTTTGGTTTCCAGAGCGAACAACGCAATTATTGGGATACGCCAGAAGTATACAATACCATGTCGCCCTTTATGCAAGCCGATAAAATGAAAACGCCCTTGCTCTTAGTACATGGCGAAGCCGACAATAATCCGGGCACATTTACCTTACAGACAGAGCGTTATTTTCAAGCCCTAAAAGGACTCGGCGCACCTGCACGCATGGTGATTTTACCTAAAGAACAACATGGCTACGTAGCCCGTGAAAATATTTTGCATTTACTCTGGGAGCAGGATCAGTTTTTGGAAAAATACTTGAAGTAAGAAAAATTGAGGTTGTCTCAAAAGAGTTTCTTGAACACAAATTACGCAAATTTTCACAAATCAATATATGAATTTTATATATTGCTAGTATTCAGACATGTACAATTTGTGAAAATTTGCGGTATTTTGTGGAATTTGCGTTCCCGCTTTTGTAATTTTAAAATGCTTGCATATCGACTAAGCGTTTGTAATAGCCGTTAAGCTTAATTAATTCGTTGTGCTTACCTCGCTCTACAATGCGGCCTTCGTGAAGCACACAAATTTCGTCGGCACGTTTAATGGTGGATAAGCGGTGTGCTACAACCAATGTAGTACGGCTTTTCATAAGATTCTCCAATGCTTCCTGAACCAATTTTTCCGATTCGGTATCGAGTGCCGAAGTAGCTTCGTCTAAAATCAAAATGGGTGGATTTTTAAGTATAGCGCGTGCAATACTGATACGTTGACGCTGACCGCCCGATAGTTTGGAGCCACGGTCGCCAATATTGGTTTCGTAACCAGCTTCAGTAGCCATAATAAAATCATGCGCATTGGCTATGCGAGCCGCTTCCATTACTTGTTCCATGGTGGCATTTTCCACGCCAAAAGTTATATTATTGTAAAATGAGTCGTTAAACAAAATGGCTTCCTGATTTACGTTACCCAAGTGAACCCGAATATCGTGTGTGCGGAAGTTTTTCACATTTATGCCATCAATGCAGATTTCGCCTTCTTCCACATCGTAATAACGTGGCAATAAATCTACTAACGTTGATTTACCTGAACCCGACTGACCAACAAAAGCCACAGTTTTACCTTTTTCGATGGTGAGATTTATGTCTTTAAGCACCCAATCGGTTTGATAGCGAAAACTTACTTTTTTAAACTCAATAGCGGTATTAAACGAAGGTAGTGGTTGTGCATTCTCCGGTTCTTGAATCACATTTTCGCTCTGTAAAATCATATCCACCCTATCGAGCGAAGCCATGCCTTTGCGAATGCTGTAACCTGCTTTGCTTAAGTCTTTGGCAGGTTGAATAATGCTATAAAAAATAAGGATATAATAGATAAATTCTGCTGCACCAATATTACTTGATTTATTTATTATGAGCGAACCACCAAACCACATAAGTATAGCAATAACCACAGTGCCAATAAATTCGCCCAGCGGATGAGCCAAATTGTGACGGTTGTGCATGCGTGTAAAAGTTTGTCGAATGCTTTCGTTGATTTTGCCAAAACGATTCTGAACTTTATGTTCGGCATTAAAGGCTTTTACAATGCGGAGCCCGCTCAATGTTTCTTCAATTTGCGATAGCATTTCGCCAGTTTGCTCTTGCCCCATTTGCGAACGTGCTTTTAACGATCGTCCGATTCGGCCAATTAACCAACCACTGAAAGGCAATAACAACAGCACAAAAATGGTCAATTCCCAACTCATGGCAAACATTACACCAAGGTAAATAAGTATAAGCAATGGATTTTTGAAAATCAGTTCCAACGAGCTCATTATCGATACTTCAATTTCGTTTACATCGCCCAACATGCGCGACATAATATCGCCTTTGCGCTCTTCGGAGAAAAAACCAAGTGGCAACGAAACAATTTTTTTATACAACTGATTGCGTAAATCGCGCACAACTCCAGTCCGTATAGGAACAATGCAATAAGTGCCCATATACATGGAGCCAACTTTAAGAGCAGTTGTAAATATCAGAAAAATCCCCAGATACATTAATGCCGTTTGTGGACCTGTATATGCTACCATTTGCTCCACAGAAAAGTAAAGATTATTTTTCAAAGCAGCGCCAACGTGACTCATGCCATCACTCCATTCCCAATTCATATAAGTGGATTTTGCACTTTGCAGGCCAAATAATATTTGTAAAATTGGAATAATGGCTGCAAACGAAAATAAACTAAATACTGCCGAAAGTAGATTGAACAGCAAACTGAACCCCACATACTTTTTGTACGGCGGAACAAAGCGTTTTAATAATATCCAAAAATTGTTCATCTTATTTTGCCCTTTGGGCGTTATTTACTTCGTGTTATTTGTGCTTCGCACGTTATTTGCCTACGGCATTATTTAGCTGCGCTGTTATTTGTGCTTCGCACATTATTATCTTCGCGTTATTTGGCTTCGCCGTTATAATTAGAGTTCATTAATTTTGTAACGGAAGCAATGAAATTATTCAATTTAACACCTAAAGAATTAAATTCAGCTAAAAGTTCATTAAATGTTTTTTCATCAATAATTTCTCGACGTTTTGCTTTTGTTATCCATGTTTTACTCTCATACAAGGATCCGCGAGAATAGTAATAAAAACTACGCTGATCTTTGAAAGTATTTCGTCCAAATCCTTCACTTATATTTGCACTAACTGAGTCGATAGCCCTAACTAGTTGTTTACCAACAGTGTCTTTCTTGAAAAAATCCCATTTATCAACAATAACCCAAATCTTATCTGATAAATCCATCGAGATATTATAAACTTCCAAATCTTCCAATTTCATAACAACTTAATTTCGCCCGCAGGGCTAATAACAGTTTAATAACCATAAATAACGCGAAGCAAATAACAATTAATAACGCCCGCAGGGCTTACACTCCCGTATAATTCCTAGGCGTAATGCGTTTTAGTTCTTGTTTTACAGTATCTTCGATGGCAAGCGTATCAATAAATTCGTGTATCGAACGTTCAGTTATGCCTTCATTGGTACGTGTTAGTGCTTTCAGGGCTTCGTAAGGTTGCGGGTATCCTTCTCGACGAAGTATAGTCTGAATTCCTTCAGCTACAACCGCCCATGTATTATCCAAATCACGATAAATAGCTGTTTCGTTGAGCAACAATTTACTTAAACCCTTACGAATGCTTTGTGTAGCAATAAGTGTATGTGCAAATGGCACACCTACATTCCGAAGCACAGTGCTGTCGGTTAAGTCGCGTTGCAAGCGTGAAACAGGTAATTTCGACGACAAATACTCAAAAATAGCATTTGCCATTCCCAAATTTCCTTCGGCATTCTCAAAATCAATTGGGTTCACTTTGTGTGGCATAGCCGACGAGCCCACTTCGCCCGCTTTGATACGTTGTTTGAAGTATTCCATCGACACATAAGTCCAAATATCTCTACAAAAATCAATCAAAATGGTATTGATACGTTTCATGGCATCGAATTGCGCAGCCAGATTGTCGTAGTTCGATATCTGTGTTGTCCATTGCTCACGTTCCAAACCGAGTTTTTCCGACAAAAAGCTATTTCCGAAATTTTTCCAGTCGATAGCCGGATAGGTAACTTTATGTGCATTAAAATTGCCAGTAGCTCCACCAAATTTTGCCGAAACCGGAACATTTTTCAATTGCATTAATTGTTGCTCCAAGCGGTAAACAAATACCATAACTTCCTTGCCAAGACGTGTAGGCGAAGCAGGTTGACCGTGTGTTTTAGCCAGCATCGATACATCGCGCCATTCGTCAACATTGTGATGTAATTCCTGTAATAAAGCATCCATTTCAGGCAAATATATTTTTGTGATGGCTTCTTTTACCGACAACGGAATGGACGTATTATTAATATCTTGTGAGGTTAAACCAAAATGAATAAACTCTTTAAAATCAGCCAGTTTCAGAGCGTCAAACTTTTCTTTTAGAAAATATTCCACAGCTTTCACATCGTGATTGGTAACTTTTTCGATGTCTTTTATACGTTGAGCATCCGCTTCGCTGAAATTTTGATACACCAAACGTAACTTTGGCATTACATCGCCTGGTACTTTTTTAAGTTGTTCCAACGGTATTTCGCACAAAGCAATAAAGTATTCCACTTCAACCTCTACACGGTAACGAATAAGAGCATATTCCGAAAAATACTGAGCATAATCTGCTGATTTTGTGCGGTAACGGCCATCAACTGGCGATATGGCACTGAGCAAAGTTAAATCCATTTTAATAAGAATTTGAGCACAACCTACAGGTAAAAATCTGTGTGTCGTATCTTGTTTTTTAATTGTTTGTTTAGTCTGTCAGATAGCATTTTTGAATCACGTGCAAAGGTAGTGATTTTCGATGGATTTCAAAAGTTTAGCTCAGAGTTTGCATTGGTCAAAAAAAATCTTTACCTTTGTTTGTTATTATTTAAAACGAATAAACAACGATCATAGTATCGGGAAATTACATTCATAACCATGAGATATATAAAAATTCACAAAGAAGGACGACTGATATTGCTCAGTTTGTTATTTGTTTTGTTTGTGCTTAACCTATTTATTTACTTGCGTTTCCCTACATTAGCCTTAGCGATAACTACCACATTATCAGCAATAATATTGGTATTTTTTGGATATTTTTTCCGCAATCCATCGCGTAGAATAAAAATTGATGACACAGGCCTTGTTGTTGCACCTGCCGATGGCACAGTGGTAGTTGTGGAACCAACCGACGAGTTAGAGCATTTTGGCGATAAACGACTTCAGGTATCTATTTTTATGTCGGTTTTTAATGTACATGCCAACTGGTATCCTGTTCAGGGCAAAGTGCTTAAATCGATACATCACAGCGGTCGCCATATAGCGGCTTACTTGCCCAAGTCGAGTCACGAAAACGAACGCTCAACCGTAGTTATCGAAAGCGAAGGAGGAACGCAAATTTTGCTTCGTCAGATTGCTGGAGCATTGGCACGCCGCATTGTAACCTATGCTCATGCTGGAAAAGCCTGTCACCTGAACGAACATCTTGGCTTTATAAAATTTGGCTCGCGTGTGGATTTGTTTTTTCCGCTCGATACCGAAATATTTGTTGAAGTTGGTGATAAAACCACCGGAAACGAAACTATCATTGCTCGCCTCAATGAGTAACCAACTCACCATAGAACAAGCACAGCAGCAGGTTGATGAATGGATAAAGTTGTATGGCGTTCGTTATTTCAGCGAATTAACCAACATGGCTATACTGACCGAAGAAGTAGGCGAATTGGCACGCATTATGGCTCGCACATATGGCGATCAATCTTTCAAAAAATCGGATTTGGATAAAAACCTTGCCGACGAAATGGCTGATGTACTTTGGGTACTTATTTGCATGGCCAACCAAACAGGCGTAAACCTGACCGACGCTTTCGAAAAAAACATGCTCAAAAAAACCGAACGCGATGCCACGAGGCATAAGGAGAATGAGAAGCTGATGTGATGATGTGGTGATGAATTGATGTGGTAATGAACCATTACTTTATAAACCTTACAAACTTTATATACTTTATAAACTAATTTTTATGAACAAAATAGACGAATTATTTAAAGCATACAATTGCAATTTGAGCGATGAAGCTGTAGCACAGGATATACAAAAAATTCTGGCTGAAGAATTTAATAGCAACAATACAGTAGATGTTTACAAAACTTGTCTGAGTTTAATCGACCTAACTTCGCTCAACAGTACCGACACTACAGCCGAAATAGTGGCAATGACCCAAAAAGTCAATAACTTCAAAACAGCTTTCCCCACATTGCCAAATGTAGGTGCTATTTGTGTTTCGCCTTCGTTGGTTAAGGCTGTAAGCAATACGCTGCTTATACCCGAAATTGGAATAGCTTCGGTGGCTGCAGGTTTCCCTATGTCGCAAACATTTATTGAGGTAAAGGTTGCCGAAACTGCTTTAGCCGTATTGGATGGAGCGACTGAAATTGATGTGGTTATTTCGATAGGAAAATTCCTCGAAGGAAACTATTTCGAAGTATTTGAAGAACTCTCTGAGCTTAAAGCAGCTTGTAGAGAAGCGCACCTGAAAGTAATTATAGAAAGTGGCGCTTTGAAAAGTGCTACAAACATTAAAAAAGCATCCATCTTGGCTATGTCGGCCAATGCCGATTTTATCAAAACATCTACTGGCAAAATACCTGTAGCAGCCACCTTAGAAGCAACCTACGTAATGTGCTCAGCCATAAAAGAATGGTACGATAAAACGGGTGTAAAAGTAAGCTACAAACCAGCTGGAGGAATTGTAACTACCGAAGATGCCGTAAAACATTACACACTTGTAAAACATATACTTGGCGAAGAATGGCTTAACAACAAAAAGTTCCGCATTGGCGCTAGCCGCCTGGCCAACAATCTACTAACTTCTATCGAAGGAAAAGAAGTGAAGTATTTTTGATAGAAATTCTTTATTCAGAAACTATTTTGTGTCTTCGAAACTTCGAGTTTTTTGACAAAATTCATAACTTAGAATTAAATAACCACCCCGCAACGCAGCAATTTTTACTTGCTTTGATGCGGGGTGTTTCCATTTTACCTTAAAAAACTAACTTGTTAAACTAAACCTGTATCCTGTTTAAACGGACTCTGAACGCTATTTAATGTTTCGCCAGGTCCTTCTGGTGGACTTGATGCTA
>JBMOHZ010000125.1:0-7010 GCA_049317585.1 Paludibacter sp. | reverse complement strand
GAATCAGTTCGAGCTGATTTCCAGATGCATTATACCTTGGTGTCAATGTGAAAAGTGGATCACTCTCATCACCTCCAACAGCTTTTATCTGGTGAATATGTGTAAAATTTGGTGATGGTTGAAATCCAACCGGCACTTTAAATTTCCATTTGTATTTAATGGTTTCGCCATAAACACCTTTTAAACTATCGGGCGAAGGTGCATAGGTTTTAATTTCAACTCGTTGTCTGTCAATATCACCAGTTGATATGTCTTGCAATTCGTTGGCAACACTTATATGTGAGTAAAACTCAAACACATATTTTCCTAAATCCGTATCCCAAACTTCAGCAATATGTCTCCCAAAACTCGGATCGAAAGTGTCGGCTGTTTCTACGGCATTGTTGCCTGGAGCTAACACGCTATTTATCAACTCATAAGTATTGCCGGGTCCGTTTGCTTCGAGATAAGCTCCCGATTGAGTATTGTTAGCCTGAACCTGATTTGAATAGGCTGAATTCATACCGCAACTTGCATAGATTCTGTAATAATAGATACCCAATGAAGGTACGTTTGTGTCTGTAAATGAAGTTGTATTTAGTCCGCTTGTTCCAATTAAAGTCCAGTTCACAGCATCTGTTGAGCGTTCAATTCTGAAATAGTTTTCGCTATCAGAATTATCTGTCCATGTTAAGTTTATTTGGGTTTCGGAAATTATACTGGCTGCCAAATTGCTTGGTGCTGTGAGTGTTAAACTTCTTGAATAATCGACTGGCCGAACAAATTCGCATCCCTCCGACTGTAGAAATTGAATAATTAATTTGAATTGTTCCAACGAATTAGAACCTGAAGTATAATAATTGGGATGACCCTGTAAAACCATATAATTGCTGTAACTCGTTTTAGCTGTATTATAATTGTTCACAAAGTAAGCATATTCAGGACTTCCGGTTGCACTTTCCATGTTTACTCTATTGTTTAAATAAAGCACTCCATTTGGTGTGGTTGGAATTAAATCGCTAAAAATAAATGTTTTATAATTTGAATCTTCGCTTATAACTGTATTTGTAATTGCATCGCTGGCGTTGTATGGTGTTCCGAACGAGTGCATTTGTACACCTAGTTTGTCTTTTATCGTCTGTGTCGCCAAATCAAAGTGTGATTTCTGATCAGCATAAGTAGTACCCGAAAATTCGTAAATGCCAGTTGCAGCATTGTAAGTATGGTCATATCCATGATTCCAAACCTCAATCAATGTGTCACCCACCGTATTTGTAGCATTCAAATAGGATGCTAAAACACCCGAAGAAGTAGCATCGAACCGATTGGCGATGGCTCCAGCAGTTGCTTTTATTTTGTTCGTTATTAAATAATCATAAGCCGATGAGGATGCAAAAACACTGTTTAGTACACCAAGATCGTCAAGTTTAAGAATGATTTTCAGGTTATTGGCAGGTATAGTTGCAGTTAGAGTCGTAAAGCTTGCCGAGGCGAATGATAAATCGGAATTTGTATGAATTGTTCCATCTCCCTTTGCCATTACTTTGTAAGTATAAGTCAGGTTTGGAATTAAGTCTGTTATTGCTGCCGTTGCCGTGCTTTGTCCGCTAACAACTGTAGAATCGACAAACGTTGTTCCATTATAAACTTTTACGGTATAACCAATTGCATTGTCAACAACCGACCATCTTGCGGTGAAACTTTTGGCAGCAATATCTGTCGCTGTCCCAATAATTGGAGCAGTTAATGCGCTGGAAACCGGTGGAGTGTATGCTGTTGATGCCACAGCTTCAGCCCAACTTGATGAAACTCTTGCACCTCCAATTGTAGAATTTGTGACCACAGTTCCTGTTGCCCTTACCCAAATATTGCTCAGTTTTGTACGAATAGTTGCAGAAGTAGCATCAGAAATTTCGGGTGAGGCAGGTTCAGTACCATCCAATGTTGGATTGATGTAAACTGAAGATGTTGTGGTAGAAAAATCATATTTTAGTACAATAAGATAGGTTGTACCTACGGTTAATGAAGTAGGAGTTGAGGCATATTTATAATCGGCACTCGCTGAGCTACCTCTTACAGTTCCAATTTTAAAAAAACCGGTAGATGTTTTTCCTATCAATACTTTTGGTCCGGCACTCGTTCCATCAGCTAAACCAAAAGCCTCCTGATTTGTGGATGAAATATTGGCATTAGCTTTTAATAAAAATGAAAGATAAATAATCCCTGTATTGACAGATGTTCCACCATTAAAAGGTTTGTAGGCTTTATAATCTGTAGCAGTTGTACCAATATTGTTTACCAACGTTTTACCTGTCCCCGAAAGTATAAAAGCCAGACTTGCATTGGTGTAAGTTAGTTGACTCGAACCAATGGTATAACCTGTACCACCTGTATATGTTCCGGCTGTTGTCCACGAACCTTGTGCATTAATATCTCCGGCTGTATAATTAAATGTTTCATCTAAATAGACGGTGGCATTAACCTGAAGTATTATTGTGCAAAATATAAGAAAGAGAAAGAGTTTTTTCATTATTATTTGTTTTGTGTTGATATTCAATCATTAAGCATTATAAAACAACACCCGTATGGTCGACCAGTATATTTGGTCGACCAAAAGTAGTATATACACACACAATAAAAAAATTATTTATGCTAATTTTTTCGAAATATGTTGTAGAACATAAAATTGGTATACCAAATTATGTCGTGATTGAAGAATTTTATAAGTAATTGTTTCAATGTAGCATATTTGAATAATGAATTGTCCATGTCATTTCTTTTTTTATAGTCAATTAATGTGCTTCAAAATCCGAATAAATATTACCAGTCATCTTGCCACCATTTTCCAATTTCTACTTTTCTAAAATAAGAAAAAAGACTTAGAAAGTGAACCCATCAGGTTCAGATATTTATAGAAAAAGTGAAAACAATATATATACGACCCCTATCGAGGTCGAATATGGGTGTAAATTCACATTTTCTATAAATATATAATGCCCATAGCATTAATAAAACTAATTTAGTAAAGTAGAACTATTCAAAGAGTAAAATAACTTTTGCTCAAAAAGAAATCTGCCACGGAAATATACTTCCCAATGGCAGATTCACTCTTCTGAAAATAATCTCAGTTAACGCTATAATTGCAATTCGCCAAAATACTGACTGTCGGAATTTAGTTTACCGTCAACACGACTGAAATACATCCAGCAATGCACCTTTTCAGGTGCCCAATAGTCGGGTAAAGTTACTGTAAATGTAGCATCAATTCTATTGCAACAACTATCGTACAACAATGCTTCATTGTGCTTTTCACACAGAAAAATCAAGTTTACACCATCATTCTCTTTAGCACCCAAATTGTTATTAGTGACATTGCTAACATTCCATTCCACCTTAACATCGGTGTCGGTTACTTTTGTCACAGTCATTGTACCGGCTTTTCTTACACTGCCTTCCGATAGTTTCAACTTGCTGTAATCTAAGCTGTAATCGGGTGACGTACCAACTATTGCTTCACGCATTGCCAAACCAATTCCATAGTTAGCACCACCTTTGCCACGAAATGTAATATTGAATAAAGCACGTAAACAGGAAAGAATAGCTATTGAAAAACCAAATTTGGTTCGTTGTGCTACTTGTTTTTCTGTTTTGGGATCGGAAGGTGCTCTGAATATTCTCAATATGCTTTTGCCGCTTTTTGTTGTGGTAGCTACGGCACTACCATGACGACCGGAAATTGTTCCGAACGTCGACGAGTTAAACTCTGCCATCTTGTTTGTTTTTTTTAAAATTGTTAGTTACTGTGTTAATTGCGAAATGATCAGCTCGTAAGTGATACTTTTTAATTTGTTTCATTTTGTTTGTTTTTTTATAATTTATATTAGTGAGTATTCTGTAAGTTAATCTACTGACATATTATGGAGGTGCACGAGGTGGAAATCGTTCTCCGGTTTCAGTATTCTGTACCAAAGAAAGTAGATTGTACGATTGGAATGTAAAAATGTTGCAGTTAATAAGAGATATCATCATGATTATTTTTTCTTAGTGTGCTGCCAAAAAAAAGCAGCACAGTTTAATTAAAAACTATGCTGCAAAAATAATGTGGGCATTTGAGGCGCAAATAAGAATTTACGCCCTATTTTATATTAATATCTAACTGCTGTTCAGTGCTTTGTAATTTTGTGCTTTTTAGGCGTACTCCTTATTATAGCTCATTATAATCAATTTCTACTTTATCTTTGTAATTAATTGCTGTGTAACGATCACTATCTTCTTCTGAATAATCTATTAAAATATTGATGTTTCCTCTAACAGCGCGCTCATTAGAACCAAACCATTTTCCAATTTCAATATTTCGGGACTTAATAGTTTTAAAATGTTTCTTATCCAAAAAAACAATAAAGTCAAGGAAATTCAACATTGCTATACAATAGGGTAATTTATTGGAGTTTAGTAATTCCATTAAACCTTCTTGTTTTTCTAAGTTAAGCTTTAGAACCTTTGGTAATACAAAAAAACCATATTCTTTAAGTCGGTTTTTTAGTTCATTCGAATGGTCAACAATTATATCAGTTGAAGTTGATTCTTGTATATCAGAAGGAATACTATCAAGCGCTTTTTCGGGTGATTTTAATACATTAGAAGAGTTTTGTATTTTAAAATCCAAAATATCAATTGCTTTATGGCATTTTTTAATAAATTCTTTATATAAAATTTC
Source organism: Paludibacter sp. (assembly GCA_049317585.1). Classification (GTDB taxonomy): domain Bacteria; phylum Bacteroidota; class Bacteroidia; order Bacteroidales; family Paludibacteraceae; genus Paludibacter. The sequence goes on along the minus strand of JBMOHZ010000125.1, from coordinate 2,314 downwards.
TTCTTTTGCATTTAATTCTTGAACTAAACAAAACATATCTCTTTCTATGATAGCATCAATATAAATTTGTTTTCTTTTAATTAAATCAGGCTCTAAATCAGCAGCTTCAATTACATACGAAATTTCAAAATAAAGATCAATTCTTAAGTAGAAAACTTTGTACACGTTGTTCTTTAAAAAACTATGTAAATTATTTAGGTGGAATTTTAATTCAGAGATGAAATAGAGTAGAAATTCAATTTCATCATTGCCTATCTTAATAAGTTTCAATATAAGATTATCTAAACTTTCATCCCATCGTGAGTTATCTTCATATTCAAAAAAAATTTGTGATTTTAAATATGTTTCTGTAAGTGTGGCTTTTAAAATATTTCTCTTAATATCTAAACCAAAAGTTAGATATGCTGTATCATCAAGTTTTCGATCATAAAATCTTAAATCTAATGACTTTAGAAATATTATATCTTCTTGTAAAACTTCATTTTTATCTATTATATAGGTTATCCTATTCATAGCCTTTAATAACTCGTTATTAACATTTTTGAAGTAATTAGTAAGTTCAATGATACTCAACCCATCAACAGGGTCTAATGATTTCAAATATTCAATTTCAGCAAAGTGTTTCTTTTTAGGCACTTCCATGTTAATTTTCATGTTAAGGATTTTATTCTAAGCGCAAATTTAAGAAAAAATTTCAATTATAACAGTATTAATAAATAATAAGCCCATCATTACTATTATTTTATAGCAACGATGGGTAATATTATGCGTAGGAACTGTATCGACCTGAGATTTGTTTACAATCCGTCAGGCTGACGGACGAGCGATTTTTGTTGTGTCGGTTTTAACCCTATGCAATGTTTTGGTTTTTAAATCCAATGCAAATTTCAAACCACCTCCACCTTCAGCCCCAGTTGCTGTGATATTTCTTCCAACTGCCTTTTCTTTTTATCGGTGGAGGAATGGGTGAGAATAAAATAAGTAGTATATTTTAATGGGTATCAAAAAATATAGTATCTTTGCTCCATAAAAAATGAAATAAACTAATTCAGCACAAAATGGATACTGTACTTATACAAATACATAATAGTAAAGCATATAAGTTATTAGCAGACTTGGAAGATTTACATATTCTTAAAGTTATAAAAAAAGGCAACCAACAAAAACTTAGCCTATCAGATAAGTATGCTGGTAAATTGACTTCGAAAACTACCGATGAACTACAAGAATTTGTAAAACAAAGTCGTGAAGAATGGAACAGCAAAACTATTTAATTGATACAAATGTGGTAATTGACTACCTTGGAAATAAGTTAACTTATAAAGGAATGCAATTTATGAATGCTGTTATAGATGCTGTACCAAACATATCTGTTATAACCAAAATTGAAGTATTAGGTTTTAATATATCAGAAGAGCAATACCAAATACTAACTGATTTTATGGATGATGCTATAGTCTTCGAATTAACCGAAGAGGTAGCTGATTTATGTATTGGCTTGCGTAAAAAATACAAATCAAAACTTCCAGATGCCATTATTGCAGCTACAGCATTGGCTGCTAGCGCGACGCTTATTACCAGAAATTTATCAGATTTTAAAAATATCAATGGATTGTATCTGATAGACCCCTATTCTTTATAAATTTGGACTGAGTACTACATCTATTAGTAACACGACTTTAGCTACACCACCTCCACCTTCAGCCCCAACCCCAATTTCTTCGAAATTTCTTCCAGCTGTCTTTTCTTTTTATCGGAAGAGGAATGGGTGAGAATAAGATAACCACCCGGAAATTTATGTTGAATCTATAAATTCAACAACATGGAGAGTATTTCATTTGCCTCGCGGCTTTAGCCCGAGGATATTAAGATGTAAAATTGGAAATGGCTTTAGCCAAATTATTCTATACATAAAACAATTTTGGCTAAAGCCCTGATTTGATTTTTATTATTAGATTGGGCTAAAGCCCAATCCAAATGATGCCAAGTATTTATTTATCAAAATCTAACAGGTTATTTTCAAACTGTTAGGAATTAGAGTTACACCACCTCCACCTTCAACCCTAACCCCATTTTCTGCGAAATTTCGTTCATCAGATGTTTCTTTTTATCGGTGAAGGATGAATATTATTCAACTCGTGGATCAGCAGCAATAGTAATAACTTCAAGATTTCGCATCTGGTATTCTTTAGAAATACTTATTGTGCTTCTTTCAAAATCATCAAACAACTGAGACAGATTGCCTTTTGTTTCTTGTAGAAAGAATGTATTAAGTTTGTTACGGTTTTTAATTGTATATTGTGTGTACAGTTTG
>JBMOHZ010000124.1:0-7022 GCA_049317585.1 Paludibacter sp. | reverse complement strand
AACGCCTCCTATATGTAGCGGGCCGGTAGGACTTGGTGCAAATCGCACTCTAACTCTTTTATTCATTTATGATAATGTGATAATGTGTTGATATGATAATATGTTGATGTGATGATGTGACGAAATAATTCTCTAATAACTATTAAATGAAAACCTTATAAACTTTATAACTTTATAAACCGTAGTAACTTTACAACCCAAGCAATCTCCATATTTCCTGAAATAATCCGAGCCAAACTACATAACGTACAAATTTGCCAATTAACATGGATAATGCCACTACCCACCATCTGCATCTGAAATAGCCTGAGGCTACTGCAATGATATCGCCTATTCCAGGCAAAAACGAGAAAAAAGCAAACCAATCGCCATATTTATGAAGTTTGGACATAAACTTGTCCATGCTTTCTTTCTTTACCCGCAAGTATTTTTCAATCCACTCAATTTTTCCAATTCTTCCTAAATAATAACAGGTCATACCGCCGAGCCAATTGCCCAAAGTGGCTACCCACACACATGTCCAATTATTGAAGCCCGCAGCTATAAGAGCCGAAAAAACCACCTCCGAACTAAACGGAACAACTGTTGCTGCCAAAAATGAAGCAATGAATAATCCCAAATATCCTAATTCAACCCACTCTATCATTGTGGTGAAAATAAAACATTGAAACCCACAAATGCAATATTTACAACTATAAAAATCAAAAATATAATGCCAAAGAAGTTACCCTTTTTAAGAGTTATAGGGTGCGCAAGTAGCAGTGCAAAACCTAAACCTACAAAAGGTAAGAATACAAAGAAATGTTTTTCAAAAACCATCGAAAACACAAATGATAGGAATGTAAAGTAAATAATGAAAGTTAACATGGAACGAGTTTGCATCGAATCCTGATTCATGTTTGATGTGAGGCCTACTAAACCTATCATAAATAGGATGAAAAGCACCGATATATAAATAATTTCGCTCAATGGACGTGTTAATATTGATAAACCAATATCAAAAGATGCTGCTAATTGATTAAGCCAAAGTAAATCGGGATGCAAGTAAGCTCGAACAACCAAATACAAAATCCAAGGCGTAACAGCGCCTATTAAAGTTGCAAGAAAGTTGCGAAGTGATAGGCTGTGAAACAGAATTATACCAATCCAAATAAGTGGAATATACAATATCATTGGCTCAAAAAACAAACTGCTGACAGCAATTAAAAAGCTACTCAAAAATGCTTGTTCGGATGCATTCCTATTCCGATATACATTAAAAATAACAAATAGAGCCACCATTACAAAGCTCAAAACCAAATGTGACAACACTACAGTATGTGTTTCGTGCCAACTAGCCATTAGCAATACATAAAACAAAACAGGTAAAAATGTGCGTGTACGGATAATAGTATATTTGTTGTTCAATTGTCCGAGTAGTAAAGCGTTTAATGCTGTAAGCAAAAGACTTACAATATTTGATAATAGTAAGTGCTCGTTGAAATACTGATTAAAATCAACCGACAAAGCATTACCTGCTGTAACCGTTTGAATACTTTTATGAATAAATATATCGCTGAACCATATAATTGTAACTAAAATTATCAATAGCAATGCCATTGGTATAGAAGGTACAACATAGTTTCTTATTTCGATTTTCATTTATATTGAATAAAATTATTTGTGAAAATAATATCATTATTCTTCGTTAGCTGCTACAAAAATACTCATTTCGACACAAACCATCAACTATTGTTTTGTAAAAGTTGACACAAGAGGGTGTTTTTCGTTAAAAATGCGTATTTTTGTGCTCAAACAGCTAAAATACGGATGAAATGATTTTAAACTATATTTGGATTGGATTTATATTAATTGCTTTTGTAATTGCTTGTATACAATGTTTTGTGTTTGGCAAAACCGATATTTTTATGGAAGTAATGCAGGCTGGCTTTGGGTCGGCCAAAACTGGTTTCGAAATTTCAATCGGACTTACTGGTATGCTTTCGTTGTGGTTGGGTATACTTAAAATTGGTGACCGTGGTGGCGCTATCAATATTCTCTCGCGTATGGTTGCCCCATTTTTCTCCAAAATCTTTCCCGAAATTCCAAAAGGTCATCCTGCCATGGGTAGTATTTTTATGAACCTATCGGCAAACATGCTGGGACTCGACAATGCTGCTACACCACTCGGTCTCAAAGCCATGAAGGAGTTGCAGGAGCTAAATCCAAAAAAAGAGGAAGCTTCTAATCCCATGATTATGTTTTTAGTTTTAAATACAGCTGGGCTTATGTTAGTTCCTATCAGTATACTAACTTTTAGACAACAATTGGGTGCGGCCAATCCTGCCGATGTATTTTTACCCATACTTATTGCCACTTTTTGCGCGGCGCTTACAGGACTCATTACTGTAGCTATTATTCAGAAAATCAACCTATTTAATCGTACTATTTTACTTACACTTGGAGGGATGATTACGCTTATCGGTGGACTGATTTACATGCTCAGTCAATTGCCGAAAGAAGACATATCGAAATACTCCAATTTTGCAGCTTATTTTATACTTTTTAGTATTATAGTTGCTTTTATAAGTATGGCGCTTCGCAATAAAACGAATGTATACGATGCATTTATTGATGGTGCCAAAGAGGGATTTCAGGTGGCTATAGGTATTGTGCCTTATCTTATTGGCATATTAGTGGCTATTGCTATGTTTCGCACTTCGGGTGCAATGGATTTTTTGATTGAAGGTGTTAAATATGCCGTTTCGCTTATGGGTATCAATACCGATTTTGTGGATGCTTTGCCTACTGCAATGATGAAACCACTTAGTGGCAGCGGTGCACGAGGTATGATGGTTGATACCATGAAAATACACGGCGCCGATTCGTTTGTCGGTCGCTTATCATGCATTATTCAGGGTTCGGCCGATACAACATTTTTTATTTTGGCGGTATATTTTGGCTCGGTAAATATCAAAAACACACGTTATGCACTTGCTTGCGGGTTGCTAGCCGACTTTGCTGGAATAACAGCAGCCATCTTGCTGGGCTATTTATTCTTTCATTAAATAGGCGCTAACACTATTTGAGATTAAAACTCTAATACACTAATTTTTATTTTATAGGTTTCATTACAAATGTAAACTCGTAATCTTGATATTGGAGTTGATATTCCTTACGTGGAATAGCTCCCCAGCTATTTACACAGCCCAATCCCATTTGCACTTTGTCGATACAGATATTAGTGAGGTTAGCTATAGGCACTTCGGGAGAGTGGCGTTGGTCTTTTTCATCACCATCGTCGAGCGAGGCAACCGTATAATGCAATGCAGATATCGAAAATGGCATTTCGGCTACAAATTCCAATCCTTTGCCAGCTATGTTCAATTGTTTCCACCAGCGTACGTCGGTTTTGGTACCTGTTTCCTGTGGGCGAACGTAAGAATAGAACTGTTCACTAACTGTTTGGTTATAAATGCCTAAAAACGTAGAATTGTTGCGGTCGATGTAATTTTCACTTGGTCCGCGACCATAAAACTTGATTTGCTCAAACGATTTTGGCATTTGCATTTGCATACCGAAACGGAACATATTAGCCACTTTGGCTTCTTTATCAGCAACCATTTTTTGAGTTACCTTTACAGCGCCCTGATTATTAATAATATAGTCGATATATAATTTTGCCGATACTTCTTTCAGTTCGTATTCAGTTTTTACTTCAACTAATCCATTCACTGTATTTGCTTTTAAACTTTTTAAATTCAAAGCCGGATTGCGCCAAACTTTTTGTTTTAGTTGCAAACTGGCTCCCATGTCGTTGTCGGTTGGCGCACGCCAAAAGTTTGGACTCAAGGTAGCATCGCTTGTCATTAAATCCACACCTGCAACGCAATACTTTTCAATAAATCCTGTTTTTTTGTTAAAATCAATCTGAAAATCAACACCTTTTACCACCGTACATTTCAGATTTGAATTTTGAATTTCGGGTAGTACAACAGCAGTATTATTGTCGGTCTGAACAATCGCCACTACAATTGGTTTTGCCTCGTATGTATTGATTGCCAGCTGATTAGTTGCAACTACAAAACCGGCAGACAAAAGTTGTTCAGCTCGCTTTAGTTTAAATACCACATTGAGTAAAATTTCTTTGTCCTTTGGTAAATTTTGCGTAGAATAAGCCAATTGTACTTGTGTTTTTTGCTTTGGCGCCACTTGAATGTCGCTTACCACACCCGATTCTACTGCTTTTCCATCTGCCAAAATTTGCCATTCCATAAAATAATTATCAAGGCTGCGGAATACATTTTCGTTGTAAACTGAAACCAATCCTTTTTGCAAATCAACAGGAGTAACCCAAATATTTTGATAGAAATACTGCACCTCGTATGCGTGTGGATTGTATTTGCGATCGGGACTAATCAAACCGTTGTTACAGAAATTCTGATCATCGCGACTATCATATTTATTAAAATCGCCTGCATAACCGTAAATATCAATTCCATTTGCATTTTTTTTGTGCAATGATTGATCTACAAAATCCCAGATAAAACCACCCTGATATTTTGGATTGGCTCGAATTATGTCCCAATATTCTTTAAAGCCACCTTGCGAATTTCCCATAGCATGAGCATATTCGCATTGAATAAGTGGTTTGTCAGGATTACTTTTGGCGTATTTCTCACTATCATCATATCCCAAATACATAGGGCAATAAATGTCTGTCGATTTGCCTTTTTTCGCTTGTTCGTATTGCACCGGGCGACTCGGATCTTCATTTTTTGTCCAATCGTAACAGGCATCAAAGTTTGGCCCCATTCCCGCTTCGTTACCTAACGACCATATTATAATAGAAGGATGATTGAAATTACGCTGCACATTACGCTGATTACGTTGCAGATGTGCTAATGCAAAAGTTTTGTTTTTTGCCAAGGTATTTTCACCATAACCAATTCCATGCGATTCCACATTGGCTTCGGCCACCATGTAAATACCGTATTTGTCGCATAGGTAATACCAATAATTATCATCCGGGTAATGACAAGTGCGCACTGCATTGATATTCAACTCCTTCATTATCCGAATGTCTTGTTCCATGCGTTCGCGCGAAACAGCATAACCAGTGCTAGGATCCATTTCGTGACGGTTAACGCCTTTTATTAAAACTGGTTTTCCATTTACCAACAGCTGTGCATCTTTAATTTCCACTTTTCGGAAACCAACTAGTTGGGTGATTACCTCCACATCTTGGCCAGATTTATCTTTTAATGTAGCAAAAAGACGGTACAAATATGGCGATTCAGCTGACCATTTTTCTGGATTACTTACATTAAATACCGCTTTGCCACCACCTTTTTGTATAGCCTTAGCCACTGTTTTGTCACCATCTTTCAGTTCGAGCGAAACTGTTAACCCCGAAGCTGCTTTTGAAAGTAATGTGTTGACTGTTAAAACACCATCTTTGTAATCATTTGTCAAATCGGGAGTAATCCTAATGTCTTCTATGCTTTGAGCATTGCGTGCTACGAGGTAGCAATCGCGTGCCACACCTGTCATGCGAAGAAAGTCCTGATCTTCGAGGAAAGTACCATCGCACCAGCGGAAAACCTGAAATGCTATGAGATTTTTACCTTTTACAAGAAAATTGGTAATGTCAAATTCAGCTTCGAGCTTACTGTCTTCGCTGTAACCCACATATTTTCCATTTACCCAAAGGTACATATTGGATGTTACCGAACCGAAATGTGCAATCACTTGTTTGCCACTCCAGTTTTGCGGAATGTCAATTACTTTACGGTACGAACCCACAGCATTGTTTACGATAGGCGGTACAGGAGGATTTAGCAAAACCTGACTTTTCCAGGGGAAGCCAATATTTACATAAATTGGATCACCATAACCATTCATTTCCCACAATGCTGGAACATGAATCAAATTCCAACCGGCATCTTCGTAATCGGGTTTAAAAAAATTGATTGGTCGCTTATCGGCATCTTTGACCCAATAAAATTTCCATTGTCCATTCAGGGTTTGATAATTAGCCGATTGGGTTGGAATATTTTTTTGTGCCATTTCAATACTTTCGTACGGAAAATAATGTGCACGCATGGGCAGGCGGTTTACCTCATTTTGTTCTGGGTTTTTCCATTCGTCTTTTTGAGCAAAAGCGATTAATTGTATAAGAGCTAATAAGCTAATAACTAGTGATTTTCTCATGATTTTATTTCAAGTTGTTTTTATTATTTGTCATATTTGCTTTTTGTAGTCCACAAAGGTACAAAAATTCAATTATATTTTTCAATTTTTTATAGGTTATCATTACCGAAAAAGGATTAACTTTGTCCTTACTTTGTACGAATATTTTTTTTAGATTTTTGAAATTTAAATAGTTTGCTCAACAAAGTTTTATTTTTGTAAATGTAACCGTGAATGAAGAAAATTGAAAATGCCTCGCTTTTAGATTTAAATACTTTTGGGATAGAGGTAAATGCAAAATTACTGATTCATTATAATTCCGAAGTTGAATTGCTGCAAATAATACAATCGGGTATTATGCTTAATTCTAAAGTGTTACATATTGGTGGAGGTAGTAATTTGCTGTTTTTAAGTGATTTCGACGGTGTTATTCTTCATTCTGAAATTAAGTTTATAAACATAACTGGTGAAAGTGATGCAACAGTAACTGTTCAGGTTGGAGCTGGTGTAGTGTGGGACGATTTTGTGGCTTATGCCGTGGAAAATGGTTGGGGTGGAATTGAAAATCTTTCGCTTATACCAGGCGAAGTTGGAGCGTCGGCCATTCAGAATATTGGTGCTTATGGAGTTGAAGTGTGTGATGTGATAAAAGAAGTTCATGCCATAAATTTGAAATCGGGAGTCAAACATATTTTTAATGTACACGATTGTAAATACGCGTATCGCGAGAGTGTGTTCAAACAAGAGTTGAAAGGTCAATTTATAATTACGTCGGTGGTTTTCGAACTTCAGAAAAAACCGATTTTCAAACTCGATTATCAACACCTAGAGGATCAAGTGCTTCAAAATGG
>JBMOHZ010000123.1:0-7046 GCA_049317585.1 Paludibacter sp. | reverse complement strand
ATTAGATTTTTGATTTGGCAAACTCTACTACACCTTGTAAATGTTCCGACATTATTTTTGCAGCTAATTCTCCATTTTTATCTCTAATAGCTTGAAGCATTTGTGTATGCTCTTCAACAACTGCAGTATTTGGACCACAAATTCTGTCGCGTTGATAAATGGTCATAATATCTGGAATAACAATTAAAAGCATGGCTTTAAAAACAGGATTATGACAACCTTCGGCAATTGCTCTATGAAAAGCAAAATCATGACTCACCCTATTTGGTGAGTCAAAATTTTTAAGAAAATTTTCCTGTGCTTTTTCCAACTTTATCAAGTCGAGTTCAGTACGTCGCTCAGCGCATAACCGAATTGCGTTTACTTCGAGTACAAATCGAGTTTCAACCAACGAATAAAAATCGTACTGCTGTAAGTCAAGCACATCCGAAATTAAACCATCTAATGTAGTGATATCTAACCCATTTATTACTGAACCACTTTGAGGAAGGGTTTTAATAATACCATAAAACTCCAATTTATGCAATGCTTCACGAATCTGAGTACGTCCCACAGCAAAATCAGCTGCCATTTTCCGTTCGGCAGGCAATTTATCGCCAGGCTTCAATAGCCCAGTAGTTATCATTTCTTTTAATTTTGAAATAACTATATCGGTTGGACGTTCGATAAATTGTTCACGCATAGATGTATGCTTTAAATTAAAACAAAGTGTAATGAATTAATAAGCCCATTTTAAGTAAACTGACCCCCAAGTAAATCCAGCTCCAAATGCAGTAAGAATAATATTATCACCCTTCTTGAATTTCTTTTCGGACTCCCACATACACAAAGGTATACTGGCAGCAGATGTATTTCCAAAATGGTCAATGTTGATAATTACTTTTTCGTATTCAACTTTGGTACGATTAACAACTGCATCGATAATACGTAAATTTGCTTGATGTGGTATAAGCCAAGCTACATCATCGGCCGACAAATTGTTTTTTTCCATTATATCGCCCGAAACGCCTGCCATGTTAGTAACAGCATATTTATACACGTTTTGACCTTCTTGATACGTATATTGTAAACCTTGTTCAATAGTTTCCTTTGTAGTAGGAATAGCCGACCCACCTGATTTAATATGTAAGTGTTTCATACCTACACCATCAGTAAAAATAAGTGAATCAATTACACCATAATCTTCGGTTGTAGGCTCAAGTAATACCACACCGGCACCATCTCCAAAAAGTGGTGCAGTTGTACGATCGGTATAATCGGTGATTGATGACATTTTTTCGGCCCCAAGCACCAATACCTTTTTATATTTACCTGATTCAATAAAACTTGTAGCTGTACTAAGTGCCACAATAAAACCCGAACATGCAGCTTGTAGGTCAAATGCCAATGCATTTTTAATTCCAACCTTTTCGGCTGCCATCGATGCACATGAGGGATAAATATGATCAGGAGTGGTAGTACCGCAAACAACTAAATCAATCTCTTCGGGTTTTGTACCCGTTTTCGAAAATAAATCTTCAATAGCTTTAGCTGCCAAATATGATGTACCTGTATTAGGTTCTTTTAGAATTCGACGTTCTTTAATACCTACACGGGTGGTAATCCACTCATCATTGGTATCCATCATTTTACTAAGTTCATGGTTGTCAAGTATATATTCAGGAACATATCCTCCTACACCAGTAATAGCTGCACGAATTTGAGACATAAAAATGGTTATTAAATTACATAAAAACTAAGCCCAAAGTAAAAAACTAAGGGCTTATAGATTTTCAAATGTCGGTATAAACTGACACTTGTATATTTTAAACAGTAGCTAGCTTTTCAACTGCTAATTTACCTCTGTAGTAACCGCATTCGCCGCATACAGTGTGGTAAATATGTGCTGCACCACAGTTTGAGCAAGTTGCCAATGTTGGAGCTTCAGCTTTATAATGAGTTCTTCTTTTCGCTGTACGGGTTTTCGATTGTTTTCTCTTAGGATGTGCCATTTTTCTTTATTAATTAATTGTTATCTATTATATTTTGTAAACCGTCCCATCGCGGGTCAGTTGCTGTGTCTTCTACTTCTAAATCATCATCTTCAAAAACTGTTTCAACTTCATCATCGTCCTTAGAACGCGATATATGCTTTTTGAGCTTAGTTACCATTGTTTTATTACATTCGCCAGGTGCATGTACATGTTTTATAGGTATATTCAACACAATAAATTCATATAAAAACCATGCTACATTGATAGCTCCATCCGATTCTGGAATAATTACAATTTCATCCTCCTCCGAAAACGTATCACCAAATTTCACTTGCAATTTCTCCTTGTAATGAATTGGCTGTTCCAAATCGTCCAAACAACGATTGCAAGGTACTAAAACAAAACCATCAAGTACAAAGTTCAAATCAAAGGAATTTATCTTTTTTTGAACTGTAATTTTTGCATTTACAATTCCCTTTTGAACTTCAGGACTATCTATTTTTGAAAAATACACATTATCCAATAGATATTCATAAACACGCGATTCTGTGCTTAAGTCCTTTAAAACAACATTGTACAGTTCAAATTTCGACATATATTACCCAATAATTAAAACCGTGCAAAGGTACAAAAAACTGATTACATATTAAATAAATTCTGTTTTTATTTTACTTAAAAATGCAAAATCAAATATAAAATTCTCATATACTGATATTTATACTTTTTTTAGCCTTAATTTTATTATTATTTTACCTTTAATTCAATTCTAAAAATTGTACCTTTTCCTATTTCAGATTGTTTTACATATATTTTTCCAGCATGATAACTTTCAATTATACGTTTAGCCAACGATAAACCCAAGCCCCAACCACGTTTTTTGGTAGTGAAGCCCGGCGAAAAAATAGTTTTATATTTATTACGTTCAATTCCCTTTCCTGTATCCTGTACATCAATTATAATGTCATTTTCTTTATGATTTACATACAAATCAATCCGACCAATACCATCCATTGCATCAATTGCATTTTTACATAAATTTTCAATAACCCATTCAAAAAGAGGAACGTTAAGTTGCACAAAAATAGGATTTTCATCATTAAAATGACATTCAATAGCTACTTTTTGCGATGAGCGATTGTTAATATATTGAACAGCATTGGTTAATGCATCGTTCAAACTCACTAAGTTCAAATCGGGAGCTGAACCAATTTTAGAAAAACGCTCAGCAATAATTCGTAATCGATTCACATCCTTGGACATTTCTTGAATTAACTTATCCTCAGTATAACGTGCTTTCAACAAATCGACCCAAGCGAGTAACGACGAAATAGGTGTACCAAGTTGATGTGCAGTTTCTTTGGAAAGCCCAACCCAAACACGGTTTTGCTCGGCATTTTTGGTACTCGAAAATGCAAAAAAAGATATAAAAAGAAAGATAACAATAACTCCCAATTGAATATAAGGAAAATAATATAACTGCTTCAGCAACAAGGAATCATCATAATAAATATATTGTTTTGCATTACCCAAATCCACAACAATTGCTTCACGATTTGACTTTAAATCAGCAATTTTATTTTTGTAAAACTCTTCAATATTTTTAGATGGTTCAACAATATTACGCGAATGCAACAAATGGTCTTTTTCGTCGACAATTACAACAGGAATTGTTGAATTTCCTTCGATTATACTAAGTATAAAGTCAATATTTGTATCTTGATCAGCTAGAATAAACTGACGGGTTGCTTGAGCCCAAATTTCAATTTTCTTCTGCTCCTCCAAAGCAAGTGATTTGGCTAACTTATTGGTGAACAGTGTAGATACAACAACTATTGTTGCACCAATAACAATAAACACCAATCTAAAATGGCGCGAAAAATCTATTAATTTATTAAATTGCATACTTCATTTTAAAAATTTATACAAATGAAAATAACGTCAAAAGTAATAAAAAAGTATGATACTATGATGCAAATTTACTATCTCCTTATTTTGTTGTATCTTTGTCAAAGTTTTGTTTGTAACGAATTTAAGACCACTGCTTTCGGGCTTTATTAAAACTTTATAAACCTTACGAACTAAATAAACTAAATAAACATGCATAAATCAGGATTTGTAAATATAGTAGGTAACCCTAATGTGGGTAAATCGACGTTAATGAATGCACTCGTTGGAGAACGAATTTCAATCATCACTTCGAAAGCGCAAACCACGCGCCATCGCATATTAGGGATTGTAAATGGCGATGATTTTCAGATTGTATATTCAGATACTCCAGGCGTATTGAAACCAAATTACCGCTTACAAGAATCAATGCTCAATTTCTCACGTTCGGCACTTACTGATGCTGACGTATTGCTTTATGTAACAGATGTTTTTGATTCGAATGAAAAGAATGCCGATTTTGTTGAAAAAGTAAGCCTCAACCCTGCCCCACTTATACTTATCATTAATAAAATTGATTTAATTGACGAGGAAAAACTGATTTTATTGGTCGAAAAATGGAAGGAATTATTACCACGAGCCGAAATTTATCCTATTTCGGCATTGGAAAAATTCAATATTGAACCACTTTTTAAACGCATAAAAGAACTTTTACCTGAATCGCCAGCTTTTTTTGACAAAGACCAACTCACCGATAAACCGACTCGTTTTTTTGTAACCGAAATAATTCGTGAAAAAATTTTAATGAATTATGATAAGGAAATTCCCTATTCGGTTGAAGTAGAAGTAGAACAGTTTCAGGAAGATGATCGATTGATTCGAATCAATGCAGTTATTTATGCCGAACGCGACTCACAAAAAGGTATTATCATTGGTCATGGAGGTAAATCGCTTAAAAAAGTAGGCACAGAAGCACGAAAAGATATGGAAACGTTTTTCGACAAAAAGGTTTTTCTTGAACTTTATGTTAAAGTTGAAAAAGACTGGCGCAATAAGGATATGAAACTCAAAAGCTTTGGTTATAAATTAGACTAGAGCATGGTTGGTAACGCAAAACAACAACATTGGGTACATTATTTATTATTACTCACAGGCGTTTTATGCATTTCGTGGTCGGCTATATTGGTAAAATTAGCCGATGTGAGTGGCTTAGGATCAGCTTTTTACCGTATGTTATTTGGCACCATAGGCATTATTCCCGTTTGGCTATACTTCCGAAAACCACTTACTGATAAAAAAGGTATAACTATAGCCATACTATGTGGAGCACTTTTTGCATCGGATATTGCCCTTTGGAATACATCCATTCTATTATCAAAAGCTTCGGTATCAACATTGTTGGCTAATCTTGCTCCTGTTTGGGTTGGTATTGGCTCACTCTTATTTTTACGCGAAAAACCAGGCAGAATATTCTGTATTGGCACATTAATATCGATGATGGGAGTTGGTATTATTGTTGGAATTCGGAGTGTCACAGACCTTTCACTCACAACAGGGAATATACTTTCGATAATAGCCAGCGTATTTTATGGAGCATATCTACTAACCGTCAGGAAAGGACGTGTTGGACTCGACACCTTTACTTTCACCACCATTTCGATGCTTTCGAGCACAATAATACTTGGTGTAATTTGTTTGATAAGCAACACACAATTAACAGGTTACAGTTCTAACTCCTGGCTTTATTTGATAATTCTTGGCCTTATTCCTCAAGTTATTGGCTGGCTTAGTATTAATCAAGCATTAGGACACATAAAACCGACTATAGCATCAGTGAGTTTACTGAGTCAATCGGTTTTTACAGCTATTTTTGCATTACCTGTATTAGGCGAAACGCTAACTGTCAGCGAATTGTCAGGGGCAGTTTTAGTATTGACCGGAATATATCTGGTAAATAGAAAAGCTTAAATTTATTACAATTCCGCAATAATTTCCACTGCTTTTTCGGCAGCTTTTCCTTTTCCGTATAAATCAAGTGAAAAATCGGAAGTTTTTGATTTGAAATATGTAAACGCTTCGGCTAGTAAGTTTTTATCACTACCAACCAAGCGATTGTAATCGTTGTTTACCAATTCAACCCATTCGGTTTGTTCGCGTAAGGTGATACAATGTTTTCCAAAGAAAAATGCTTCTTTTTGCACGCCACCACTATCGGTAATAACCATTTCACAATTTTTGAGTAACATAATCATATCGAAATAACCCACAGGATCGATAATTGTAAAATCGGGCAAACGATAGTTTTGAGCCAAAATATTGCGCGTTCGAGGATGTAAAGGCACTACAACCTGAACGTGTTTATTAATTTCGGTCAACCCATCAATAATTTGTTTCAAATTTTCCGGATTATCCGTATTTTCTTGACGGTGAATAGTAGCTAATACAAATTTATTAACACCAATTTTTCGGATTATATCCGATTTCAATTGTGCTTTTTGTGCATAATACATAGCTGCATCCTGCATTACATCACCATTTTTTATAATTTGAATGGGCATTGTATCATAACCTTCGCGCTTCAAATTTTCAACAGCTGTATCGGTTGGGCAAAACAAAACATTCGAAATTCGATCAGTAAGTATGCGATTAATCTCCTCTGGCATACGCATATTGAACGACCGTAGACCAGCTTCAACATGTATAACCGGAATATGCAATTTAGCAGCGGCCAATGCACCAGCCAAGGTCGAATTTGTATCGCCAAAAACCATAACTCCCTCAGGTTTTTCTATTTGCAGAATATGCTCAATACCTTCGAGCATGCGTCCAGTCATAGCTCCGTGTGATACTCCATGAATATCTAACTGATAAGCTGGTTTCGGTATTTCCATTTCCTGAAAAAACACATCCGACATATTAGCATCGAAATGTTGACCAGTATGAATGATTTTTTCATCTATTCCCTGAACTTGAAACTGACGGCTCAATGTGGCTGCCTTTATAAACTGCGGACGTGCGCCAACTACGGTAATTATTTTTTTCATATCTTAAAAGATTGTAGAACCAAGAGTCAAGAACTAAGACTTAGGATTCGAGTATTTTTACTAATTGTGCTGTTAATTCTTTGCGCGAATATTGTTCAATTGAATTGGAATTAACAATTAAAGAATCTGATTTATAATGTTGATA
>JBMOHZ010000122.1:0-7049 GCA_049317585.1 Paludibacter sp. | reverse complement strand
AAAGGAATTCGACTCGCTTCCAGAGTTGTTTTTCTTTCTTTAAAAAACAAAGTTGATAAATTTCTGATTCAATTTCAGATATTGTCAACTTTATAATTTTTAAAACTTTTAAATGGGGTGCCTTAATATTTCGGGCTGAGATCATACCCTTTGAACCTGCACGGGTAATTCCGCGAAGGGAATAAGAAACCATCATCCGTATCTCTTATTAGGCTCTCAAACACAATTTATTAATCATTTAATCAATTTGTTATGAGACAGATTTTTATTACAGCTTTAGCGCTGTTTTTTTCAGAAGTATCGTTTGGTCAAACGATTATAAAATCCACATCTGTAAATAAAACGGATAGTATTTCCACTGTTTCGTTGAAAGAAGTTACAGTAAATTCACTTCGGGCTAATAGCCATTCGGCGGTAGCTTACAGCACTGTTAAAAAAGAAAATATTGAACAACGAAATTTAGGGCAGGATATTCCATACTTACTGGCTCTTACGCCATCATTTGTAGCAACTTCCGATGGTGGAACTGGTATTGGTTATACCTGGTTTCGTGTTCGTGGAACCGATGGAAACCGTGTAAATGTGACTATTAATGGGGTGCCGTTTAACGATGCTGAATCACACGCTTCGTATTTTGTAGATATGCCCGATTTTGCTTCGTCGCTTTCATCGGTACAAGTTCAACGTGGTGTGGGCACTTCTACCAATGGTGCAGCTACATTTGGTGCAAGTATTAATATGCAAACCGAAGGACTTCGCACAAAACCTTATGGCGAAATAAGTTCAACTATTGGTTCGTTTAATACCAATAAAAATACACTGAAAATAGGTACAGGCTTGATGAAAAATGGTTTTGCTTTTGATGCCCGCTTATCGAATGTAAAAAGTGATGGTTACCTTGATCGAGCTTCTTCCAATTTAAAATCGTATTACTTTGCTGGTGGTTATTATGGTGAAAAAACGACCTTGAAGTTTATAACTTTTGGAGGCCATGAAAAAACGTATCAGGCTTGGTATGGTGTTGTAGCTGATTCGCTGAATACAAACCGAACTTACAATGAACTTGGTAAATATACCGATGAAAATGGGAATACAAAATTTTATGATAATCAGGTTGATGATTATACACAAACGCATTATCAGTTACATTGGTCGCAAGTATTAAACCAAAGCCTGAATTTTAACGTTTCGGCTCATTATACCAACGGTTTAGGATATTATGAAGAGTACAAAGAGGCTCGTAATTATAAAGAATATGGTTTAATTCCTGATACATTGGCAGGCGTTGCACTCGAAGAAACTGACCTCGTTCGTCGTAAATGGCTGGATAACGATTTTTATGGAATGACGTATGCTTTGAATTACGAATCAAAATCTTTGAGTGCAACTCTTGGTGGAGCCGTGAATCGATATGATGGAAACCATTTCGGAAAGGTAATTTGGGTACGAAATGCACAAAACCTACAACCAAACCAGGAGTATTATCGCAGTAATTCGCTGAAAGACGAATTTAATATTTTTGCCAAAGGTACTGCCGTTTGCTGGGAAAAGTTATTTGCAACTGTTGACTTGCAATACCGCCACATCAATTACAGTTTGAATGGTGTTAGTGACAAGTATAATGCAAATACTGGCAAAATGGATGATATAACAAATGTCTATAAATTCGATTTCTTCAACCCAAAATTCGGGTTGACATATCAGTTGAATGCTGCAAATTCGCTGTATGCGTCATATTCTGTTGCTCATCGCGAACCAGCACGCAGCAATTATGTGGACAATACCAAAAACGTAACTCCGAAACAGGAAAGATTACGTGATCTCGAATTAGGTTATCGCTTTCAATCGCCCCGCTTCAGTGCCAGTACTAATTTGTATTATATGAAATACAAAGACCAGTTAATACTCACGGGTAAACTCAGCGAAATTGGTGAGGCTTTAACCTCGAATATCTCGGACAGTTACCGTGCAGGAATTGAACTTGTTGCCGGTGTGAAAATAACAGATTGGCTAAATTGGGATGGAAACGTGACATTAAGCCAAAATAAAATACTCAACTTTACCGAACAGGGAGTTGATGTTTGGGATGCAGATTGGAATTGGTTAGATTCGCGCGATAATGTATTAGGAAAAACGGATATAGCATATTCTCCCAATGTGATTGCTAACAGTTTGTTCTCATGTAAATTCAATGGATTTACACTCGGTTTACATTCTAATTATGTGGGTAAACAATACATTGACAATACTTCAGATCCAGAACGTTCCATTGATGCTTATTTTGTAAATAATTTGAATATGGGTTACGAATTAACTTTGAGAAAAGCAAAATCTATTCAGTTTAATCTGTTGGTAAACAATTTATTTAACACGCAATATATTACTAATGGTTGGACTTGGTATTCGTGGTATTTTAACGACACTCGTAAAAATGATTTGCGCTTTTTCCCTCAAGCGGGTACAAATTTCTTAGCTTCGATTACTTTAAAATTTTAACATAACAGTTTTTATATAAAAAATCCGCTTAACTGTATTTTCAGATTTAAGCGGATTTTGTCAATTATATCAGATACAAATCAAAGTTTTTTTATTCCTTTATTTTCTGCATTAGTTGTTTTTTTTATGCTGATAGCACAACCACCACCTGGTGCAAGGTATTGTGTTAGTATCGTTTTGTTGTTTACTAAAACTTGTTTGATTACGTATTTCATCGGATTTGATTCCCAGTTTGCATCTGGTGTATCGGCATAAATTGTGGCAATATACCAACTTTTTTCATCTAAAAAATGCATTGGAATTGTTGTTTTTCGTGCATTTTCGTCGGTAATGGCTCCAATAAACCAATTATCACTGTTTTTTGCTTTACGAACAATAGTAATATAATCGCCAGGTTCTGCTTCAATGTATTTTGTGTCGTCCCAATCTACTGCTACATCTTTAATAAACTGAAATGCATCTAAGTGCTTTTCGTAATTTTCGGGCAAGTCGGCTGCCATTTGAAGTGGACTGTACATGGTAACATAAAGGGCAAGCTGTTTTGCCAAAGTGGTATGAACTTGATTTTTATTTCCCTTTTGGTAATAATCCATTTTTATTTCAAAAATTCCAGGAGTATAATCCATCGGTCCACCCATAAGGCGTGTAAATGGCAAAATTGTTTCGTGTTCAGGTTTATTTCCAGCACTCCAAGCATTAAATTCGTTACCTCGTGCAGCTTCGCAAGCCATCCAATTTGGATATGTTCGGTGTTGACCAGTGGGACGAACAGGTTCATGGGCGTCGAGCATGATGTTGTTTTCTGCCAATTTTTGAGCTACACGATTGTAATGATTGACCATCCATTGTCCATCGTGATGTTCTCCGCGCGGTATAATCCATCCTACATAACCTGTTTTAACAGCATCGTAACCGTGTTTCTTCATTAGTTCAATGGCTTTGTCAATATGCCGTTCGTAATTGGTAACTGAAGCCGAAGTTTCGTGATGCATAATTAGTTTAACACCTTTGTTGTGAGCATATTGATTTAGATTTTGAATATCAAAATCGGGATATGGAGTTGTGAAATCGAATACATCTTCTTTCCAATTTCCAATCCAATCTTCCCAACCAACATTCCAACCTTCGACCAAAACACCAGAAATACCATGTTTGGCTGCAAAGTCGATATAATTTTTTACATTTTCGTTTGTAGCTCCGTGCCTGCCTGATGGTTTTAATAAATCCCAATTTGTGTTGGCTAATTTAATGTTTGGATCTTCACCATAACTCCAAGTCCACTTGTTGGGTACATGCATTCCCCACCAAATACCAATAAATTTTTGTGGTTTAATAAATTCGGTATTTACAATTTTACTAGGTTCATTTAAGTTTAAAATGGTTTTTGAAGTTAGAATATCGGTTGCTTTGTCGCTTACAATAATGGTACGCCATGGAGTATTGTGGGGAGTTTGCATATATGCTTTTGTACCCAAAGCATCAGGTACAAGACTCGAAGTTAATACGTAGTTTTTAGTATCGATAAGTAATTGCATTGCCGAGTAATTGATAAGAGCTGCTTCGAAAATACTAATATAAACTCCTTTATCAGTTTTGAGCAATAAAGGTGATTGCACGGCATTTTTTGCAAAAAAACCATGCGTACCAATGCCAGAACCATCTACTTTTGATGCATCAATGTCGGATAATAATGTGGTAGTGTAACAATACTCATTCGTATCATAATCGCCAGGAATCCAATATGTTTTGTGATTTCCTGTTAAAGCAAACTGTGTTTGCTCATCGGCAACTTCGAAATAATTTAAATTTATTTGTTTGTCAAATTCATATCTAAATCCTAAACCATCATTAAATAATCGGAAACGAATTTTCATAATTCGCTCGGTCTTTTTTTGTTTTAAAACAACCAATAGTTCATTGTGTTGATTTCTAATTTCTTTTACTTCGCCCCATACTGGTTTCCAAACTTCATCGAAGTTCGAAAATACACTGTCGGTAATTTCAAAGTTTTCGAGTAATGACGTGTTTTTCTTTAATTCTAAACCAAGTTTAGAAATTCGAATTACTTCGTTTCCTTTGTAGTTAAGATTATATGTAGGTTGGCCTGAAGTATTTACCGCAAAAATAAGACTGAAATTTTTGTTGGGCGATGTAAGAGTCTGAGAATAAATACAAAGTAAAAAATTTGCTATTATTACTGCCAAAATGATTTTTTTCATTGTCATTATTTTTTGTTGGATTGATGTTGCAAATTTATTAAAAAATAAACTATTCATTCAATAATAATGATAAGAACTAAAAAAATATCCTGCAATCGATTGATTTAAACAAAAAAACCGTCTCTCAAATGAAACGGTTTTTTAAAAGTACTAATTTAATTTATAATACTATTTCCAGTATTGTAGAAGTAATCCATAAATTGCAAACATAATTAACTGATAACCAGCTTGAATGAAAAATCTTGAAAATTTAAATTCCTTTTTCTCACTAGTCCACATTGAAGCACCTGCAAGTGTAGGAATAACAAATGCAGCCCAAATCCATAAAGCACGTTCTAATCCACCAACAATTTGAGTGTCAGCAATTAGATGAGCTAAAACTAAAATTTGAAAAAGAGTCATTGCAAATTGAATACCGTAGAGTGGACCTGCCGATTTCTGCATTTTTTTTCTGTTTATTTCGTCCATTATGTCCATTCCGTTTAACTCAGCCCATTTTTTTCCAAATAATGGACCATACCAAATACTACCTACTACCATCGAAAACACAGCTCCAACAGCTATAGCTAAATAATTTACGTCAATTGTTTCCATTGTATATTTTTTTAAAATTTATAATCAAACAAATCCAATTGTTTTAATGTTCATATCAAATCATAAAAAAAGGAGAAACCAAGTTCTCCTTTTTTTATAGATTTGTGTTTAATTAATATCAACCACATTTTGAATAACCACAGTTTTTGCAAGTTAGGCAGCCTTCTTGATAAATTAGTGCCTTATGACCGCAGTTTGGACATTCCTGTCCTGCAATTTGTGTTCCATCAGGAATATATTTTTTCAAAGCGCGTTCAACACCCACTTTCCAAGTATTTATTGATTCACTGTCGAGTTGTAGACCTGAAACAATTTTAATTACCTGATCGATAGGCATTCCGTAACGTAATACACCCGAAATGAGTTTAGCATAGTTCCAGAATTCTTTGTCGAATTTATGCGATAAACCTTCAACGGTGGTTTTGTATCCACGTTTGTTTTGGAATTGGAAGTCGTAACGTTTAAGTCCGTTTTCGTCGACAGTTTTAATGATTTTACCTTCGGTTACTGTTTTTGGAAGTAGAATTCCTTCTTCATCGTCAGCAAGTCCAGTGAAAATTTCATAAGGTTTTCCATTTTTTAAACCTACAAATGCAATCCATTTATCTTTTGAGTTTTGGAAACGAACTACATCGCAATCCAATTCTTTTGGACGTATAAAGTGTTCTTCGTCGTAAGGGAAGCATACTGTTTTACCATCCTTGGCTTCTTCTTTTTTGTCAGTAGTGGCAATAAGAACGCCTGAACGTGAACCATCGCGATAAACGGTAACACCTTTACAACCAACTCGCCATGCTTCTTCGTAAAGTTTTCCGACTAACTCTTCGTCAACATTGTTTGGAAGATTAATGGTAACGCTAATAGAGTGGTCCACCCATTTTTGAATACGACCTTGCATTTGTACTTTTTTCAACCAGTCAACATCATTAGCTGTAGCTTTGTAGTATGGCGATTCTTGTACTAGTTTTTCAACTTCATCTTGTGTGTAATGTTTTGCAGTTGGGTGTCCGTTTGCTTCCATCCAAGTTACAAACTTGTGGTGGAATACCACGTATTCTTCCCAGTTATCGCCATTTTCGTCAATAAAATCAACACGTACGTTTTTGTCATTAGGATTCACCTTACGACGACGCGTATATACTGGCATAAACACAGGTTCAACACCCGATGTGGTTTGTGTCATGATACTAGTTGTGCCAGTAGGAGCGATGGTTAAACAGGCAATGTTTCTGCGACCATATTTCACCATGTCTTTGTAAAGAGCAGGGTCAGCATCAGCTAAGCGTTTGATAAACGGATTGTTTTCTTCTCGTTTGGCATCGTATACATCAAATGCACCACGTTCTTTCGCCATAATTACAGACGAACGGTAGGCTGCCAGTGCCACAGCTTTGTGAACTTGTTCTGAGAAATCGGTAGCAGCATCGGTACCATAACGGAATCCCAATGCAGCTAACATATCGCCTTCGCCAGTTGTGCCTACACCTGTACGGCGTCCTTGAGTTGTTTTGGTTTTAATTTTTTCCCAAAGTTGGTATTCAGTCAATTTAATATCATCGTCTTCTGGATCCGAATCAATTTTTTTGATTATGGCATCAATTTTTTCCATTTCTAGATCAATGATGTCATCCATAATACGTTGAGCTAATGCAACATGTGTGGCGAATAGTTCAAAATCAAATGCTGCATCTTTGGTAAATGGATTATTTACATACGAATATAAGTTGATAGCTAACAAAC
>JBMOHZ010000121.1:0-7057 GCA_049317585.1 Paludibacter sp. | reverse complement strand
GAAAAATGGCAGAATGTTCAGAGTCGACAGGTAAAATAGCTGAATTATGTTTTGCCACCAAATCGCAAATTAACTCCCCAGCCACAACCAAGGTTTCTTTATTAGCTAGTGCAATTTTTTTGCCAGCCTTTACAGCACTCATAGTCGGTTTTAAACCCGAATAACCAACCATGGCTGTTAGCACAATATCTACAGGTTGCATTTCAGCTATTTGAGCTATTGAATCAGAACCAGCAAAAACCTTTATTGGTAAATCAGAAAGTGCATTTTTAAGTTTTTCGTAATGTGCTTCGTTGGCAATTGCCACCATTTCAGGTTTAAATTTCCGAGCTTGTTCAATCAGTAAATCCACCTGATTATTCGCCGTAAGCGCATAAACCTCAAACAAAGTTGCATTATCAGCAATCACCTCAAGTGCTTGTGTACCAATGGAACCCGTAGAACCAAGAATTGCTATTTGTTTTTTATCTTCTATCATTTAGTACTAAAATATAATCACATCCTCCGGATTCACTGGTTTTCCCATTTGCCACAATTCAAAATAGAATTGATTCCCTGCTTTTGCTGAAGCCTCATCGCCAGTTATGGCAATTCCTTCGCCTGCACGTATATTATCGCCAACTTTTTTGAGCAAACGACTATTATTTTTATAAATTGATATATAATTATTTTCGTGTTGAATTTGAATTACATATCCAAAATCAAATGTAAATCCGGCATAAATAACAGTTCCTGCAAGTACACTTTGAACTGTTTCACCTACCGACGTAATCATCGAAATACCATATTGTTTCTCGGCCATATCAAAAGTTGACGAAATAACACCTTTTGTTGGTCGGAAAAAAACAAATACATTTTCGTTGTAATTTTGTTCAATTGTGGCTAAGTTATATTTTTCTTTGTCTTCAAATTCTTTGACAAATTCTTTTTCATTGTCAGTTTTTTCAACAAAGTCACGAGCCAATTCTTTTAATTTTACTGAATCTAATTCTGCAATCGAATCGGGTTTAATTTTTCCATCAATAATGGAACGAATCATATTTAAATAACCAGTTTGCAACTTAGCATCGTGTAATAACGAGTCGGTAAACATCGATTCGTTAATAATATTAGACCTATCGCCACTTTCGCCATAGCCTGGTAAATAATATCGTATTGGAGTAGCAAAAATTAATAATGTCAATAAAATAAATGTAGCAAATACAAGCGATGAAGCATAAACCAGCACACTCAATCGCGACAAACGTATATGCCACGATTCCTCCAAAGTGTTCTCGTTCAGTACCGAAACGCGGTATTGAAAACTAAGTTTTTGAAGAAATGACTTTATTTGAACTTTATTGCTTTTCATTTACAATTTTGCAAATTGAATTATTTACACAAAAGTAAGTTTTTTAGGTTGAATGGCAAAATATATGTCTCAGAAAGCCCAATGGTTTGGGCTTCTTAACAATTAATAGTTTGTTTTTCAGATATATCAACTTTATTCCAATTTTAGTTTATTGTTGTTTCAATCAAAGATTGTAAATTTGCAAAATCAATTTTGTTAATCAAAATTATCTTGATATGGAATTATCCATGCAAAATATTACCTACTTGCAAGGTGTTGGGCCTAAAAAAGCAACACTTTTCGCATCGGAACTTGGGCTGCACACTGCCGAAGATTTGGTGCGTTACTATCCGTATAAATATGTGGATAGAAGCAGGTTTTATTACTTGCACGAAATAAATGGTAATATGCCTTTTATTCAGGTCAAAGGTCATATAATTCGTTTCGAGAAAATTGGTGAAGGCCATCAGCAACGACTTTTAGCCATTTTTACCGACGGAAAAGATACCATAGAATTAATTTGGTTTAAAGGGATTAAATTTATAATCGAAAAGTATAAGACTGGGATTGAATATGTTGTATTTGGTAAACCTGCCGCTTTTAATGGAAAATTCAATATATTACACCCTGAAATTGACCTTGTTACAGCATTGCCTCCTGCCGAGCAAATGGGATTGCAACCATTTTACAACACAACCGAAAAAATGAAATCGGGTTTTTTGAATTCGAAAGCCATACAAAATATCATATACCCATTACTAACTCAAGTTAAGCAAGGGGTTTCGGACACACTTCCAGCTTATATCTTGAAGCGTTTTGCATTGATGAACCTTACCGAATCGCTTGTAAATGTACATTTTCCCAAAAATGCACATGCATTGAATAAAGCTCGTCAACGTTTGAAATTTGAAGAACTTTTTTACATTCAACTTAGCATACTTCGTCAATCGAAGTGGCGCGAACAGAATTTTAAAGGTTTTGTTTTTAGTAAAATTGGTGATAATTTCAACTCTTTTTATACTAATTGTCTGCCCTTTGAACTAACGGGTGCTCAGAAACGTGTTTTACGCGAAATTCGAACCGATGTGGGTAGTGGTAGGCAAATGAACCGACTTTTGCAAGGCGATGTTGGTAGTGGAAAAACGCTTGTGGCGCTAATGTCCATGCTTATTGCTATTGATAATGGATACCAAGCTGCCATTATGGCTCCAACCGAAATACTTGCCAATCAACATTTTGTAACAATAAAAGAGTTTTTGGGAAATTTGGGTGTTACGGTTGAATTGCTTACAGGTTCAACCCGTCCGAAAGCTCGTGAAATACTGCATGAACAACTTCGCTCAGGTGAATTAAAAATTTTGATAGGAACACATGCTTTAATCGAGGATACTGTTCAATTTCATAATTTGGGATTGGTAGTTATTGACGAGCAGCATCGTTTTGGTGTGGAACAACGTTCAAAACTTTGGAAAAAAAACATTCAGCCACCTCATATTTTGGTAATGACAGCCACGCCTATACCACGCACATTAGCCATGACTCTATACGGCGATTTGCGTGTATCGGTAATTGATGAGCTGCCTCCAGGCCGTAAACCGATACAAACTTTTCATTATTATCAAACAAAACGCTTGAGTATTAATCAGTTTATTGCTAAACAAGTAACTGAAGGTCGACAAATTTACATTGTCTATCCTCTAATTCAGGAATCAGAAAAAATGGATTTGCAGGATTTGGAAAATGGATACGACTATATACGCGAAACTTTCCCACAATACAAAGTAAGTAAGGTGCATGGCAAACTTAAGGCAGTGGAAAAGGATTATCAAATGCAACAATTTGTATCTGGCATTGCTCAAATAATGGTGGCAACCACGGTTATTGAAGTAGGCGTAAATGTGCCAAATGCATCGGTTATGATTATTGAAAATGCTGAACGTTTTGGATTGTCGCAGTTACATCAGTTACGGGGTAGGGTAGGGCGAGGAGCCGATCAATCGTATTGTATTTTGCTTACAGGTTATAAATTAGCCACCGAAACACGTAAGCGTATGGAAATAATGGTACGTACCAACGATGGTTTCGAAATATCGGAAGCCGACCTTCAACTCCGTGGGCCTGGCGACATCGAAGGTAAAGCGCAAAGCGGAATGCCTTTCGAACTAAAAATTGCAAATTTAGCTCAAGATGGAAAAATGCTCGAAATTGCACGTCAGGTTGCTATTGAAGTACTCGAAGAAGACCCCGATCTTGCTAAATCTGAAAACCTTGTTCTTACAAATCAACTTCGCAAACTTAAAACAAACACATTAAATTGGGGTGTGATAAGTTAAAAAATCGGAACTTTTTTTGACTTCTAAGCAAATTTACCTATTTTTGGATAGTATTTTTTTTTACACATCATTAATACGCTTCAAAAATGGAAAAGACACTTGTAATTATTAAACCAGGAGCCATTCAGCGCGAACTGGTTGGCGAAGTTATTACGCGTTTCGAAAGAAAAGGCTTGCAACTTTGTGGTTTCAAAATGATTCAACTCACCGACGACATTTTGGCCGAACATTATGCTCATTTAGCTCACAAACCATTTTTTAAACGAATTAAAGACGGAATGATGATTACTCCGGTAATTGTTTGCTGTTTGAAAGGTATTGATGCTGTGCATATTGTACATCAAATGGCTGGAAAAACAAATGGTCGTGAAGCAGTACAAGGCACAATTCGTGGCGATTTTAGTGTAAGTGTGCAGGAAAACATAGTTCATACTTCCGACTCACTTGATACTGCCGAAATAGAGTTAAATCGGTTTTTTAAACCCGAAGAGATTTTTGAATATAAGCAAAATAATTTTGTTTCACTTTACGCAAACGATGAATTTTAAACTTGAAAATTCTAAATAAAAATATCCCACAATAAGTTTTTGTTCACTACGATTGGCATATTCTAGGCTGCGCTAAGCGACAAAGCCGAGCGAGCATATAGTCTGATTGGCAATTTAATATTTTAAGCATGCATTTATTCCGAAATTTCTTTTTATTGACGTTATTACTCCTCATTTTTTTTTCGGGACTTAATGCACAGCAATTTAATATTTCCTTACTTCCAAAGAAAGATACAGTTAATATCTATAAGGAAATGCTAAATGACCGTTCGGACGACTTGATGGAAAATCACCCGGCCGACGATATTTACAATAATATATGGACTGCAAACCGTCTTAACCCATATAAAATTCCGATTGATAGCCTTCGCGATTCGGTAAAAATTGATTGTAGGTTTTTTAATGTGCCTGTACCTGGCGCTATTACTTCTGATTTTGGACCTCGTAGGTACCGTTATCATTATGGTACTGATTTAAGAGTGACTGTTGGCGATACAGTTGTTGCATGTTTTTCAGGTCGTATTCGAATTATTGATTACGAAGCTCGTGGATATGGGCATTATGTGGTTATTCGTCATGAAAATGGGCTCGAATCTGTTTATGCACATTTATCGCAGGTTTTAGTTAAGCTCGATCAAAATGTAAAAAGTGGTGAACTCATTGCTTTGGCTGGAAACACTGGTCGCTCAACAGGTCCGCATTTGCATTTCGAAACACGCTACTTGGGTAACGCAATTAACCCGGCAAGTATTATAAATTTTTATACTGGTAAAGTACATTCCGATACATATCTTATTACCAAGAAAAAATCGTTTTATTATCAGCGCGATGTGGTTGCCAATAAAAAAGCACAAACAAAAGCAAAATACTACACGGTGCGTAAAGGCGATAATCTTGGAAGTATTGCTGCGCGAAATGGTACAAGCATTAAAAACTTGTGTCGTTTGAATGGAATTAAAGAAAAGAAATTGTTGCAACTAGGACAAAAACTGAGAGTGCGATAAAAACTACTGAATTAACTCTTAATTTAAAGCTAAATATATGATTTCGAATCAATTTCCAGTAAAACTTACTTTTAAAATTGGCACATTAAGTAATGACTTTGTTGCTCAAAATGCAAATGGTGAGACAATTGTATATGTGCGTCAAAAACTTTTAAAATTAATTGAAGAGGTTGAGGTTTTTGAAAGTGAAGCTCGAAGCGAATTATTATATACTATCAGAGCCAATCGTTGGATTGATTTTACTGCAACATACACTTTTACTAATAAACTTGGTTCCGAAATAGGACGTATTGTACGCAAAGGTTGGTCTTCGCTTTGGAAAGCACATTACGAAATTTACGACGAAAAACAATTGCTCGATCTTACGGTGCGCGAAGAAAATCCATGGGCTAAAGTATTGGATGGTTTACTAAGCGAAATACCATTGTTGGGATTGGCATCAGGCTATTTTTTTCATCCTACGTATATAGTAACACGCCCCGATGGAACGCCTGTAATTCGTTTAAAGAAAGAACCTTCGTTTTGGGGTCGGATTTTTATATTGGATAAATTAGCCGAGTTCGAAAGAGGCGAAGAGGAACGTATATTGTTGGGATTAATGATGATGATTTTGCTTGAACGTCAGCGTGGTTAGTTTTTGTTAGAGCATAAAAAAACTACTAATAAGATAAGGCATTCCGCCCGAAAGTATGCCTGCTCCAAGTTTAAAACTATCAGTTTTGTAAAAAACAAAAAGCAATGCTAAGTTAGGAAATGCTGATAGTAATAAAAGCTTTCCTAATAATGCACTGGGATATAATACCTTGATAGTATCAACGAATCCTGTATCGAATGGCGAAAATTGATTCATATACAGCCATATAAATAGTGGTGGAATGAAAATTCCAGGCACAAATCCTATCCAAAAATTATTAAACTTTTCAAGTTTTAATTCCATTCTCTAAACTTCATTGATTCCTTAACATCAAACTTTCAAACATCAAACCTTCAACTTTTTAAAGCTCCCATCCATTCAACGATTTAACAAAATTATAATCGGTCAAATCAATTTTTGAAGGAACTACCGATATATATCCATTTGCTAGCGCCCATTCATCGGTATCGTGTGCTTCGGGTTCATGGTTTTTAAAATATCCTGTAAGCCAAAAGTAAGTACGCCCTTGTGGGTCAATGCGTTTGGCATATTCTTCGGTCCAGTTTCCTTTGCACTGACGTGCAATTTTAATGCCTTTAATCTCGCCTTTTGGTGCATTTACATTTAAGCAAACGCCATAAGGGAGTCCGTTTTTGAGTGTTTCGCGGGTAATTTGCATAATATACTTTTCAAAATTACTAAAATCCGCTTGTAGTGAATGATCGCAAATTGAAAATCCAATCGAAGATAAACCGTTTTCGCATCCTTCGAGCACTGCACCCATTGTACCAGAATATATTATATTTATGGCCGCATTTGAACCATGATTGATGCCCGAAACAAGCAAGTCGGGTTTGCGATCGAGTATATCGTGTAAAGCTAGTTTCACGCAATCTGTTGGAGTACCCGTGCATTTGTACCGTATCAATCCTTCACGTTCTTCAATTTTAGTATATCGTATTGGATGCGAAACGGTTATAGCGTTCGATTGCCCTGATCTTCCTCCATCAGGAGCCATTACAACAACATCGCCAATTTCCATCATTAAGCGTGTAAGTACATTTATGCCATTGGCAGTATCGCCATCATCGTTTGTAATAAGTATAAGTGGTTTTGCCATTTTTTATGCTAAAAATCAGTTAGTTACTTTTGAAAATTCTAATTTTTTGAAATTTTTAGTTGCGTGAAAAATAAAAAAATGTAGGATA
>JBMOHZ010000120.1:0-7068 GCA_049317585.1 Paludibacter sp. | reverse complement strand
ACGCGCGAAAAGAAATCGCGTGAAGCTGATTTACTTGGTTTTACATTTTCCGAATGCCCCAGTTTTTCAATGATATTTTTTTCATCTTTACTCAAATTTTCAGGAATATATATTCCAATATTGATAAGCAAATCACCTGTACCATATCTATTTACACTTGGTAGTCCTTTACCGCGTAAGCGTAAAACTTTGCCAGGTTGTGTGCCAGCAATAATAGTAACTTTTACTTTACCGTCAACGGTTGGTACTTCAACCGAGCCACCCAAAATAGCAGTTGGTAATGTAAGTAACAAATTGTATATCAAATCATTTTCATCTCTAATTAATTCAGGATGTGCTTCTTCTTCGACCAAAACAAGCAAATCGCCATTAACACCACCTCTACGAGCTGCATTTCCTTTTCCACTCATCGACAATTGCATTCCTTCCATTACACCAGCAGGAATGTTGATGGTGATTACCTCATCTTCGCGCACAATTCCTTCGCCATTACAATGCGAGCATTTATCGCGAATAATTTTTCCTTCGCCATTACATGTAGGACATTCCGATTGTGTTTGCATTTGTCCCAAAATGGTTTGTTGAACGCGTGTTATGCGTCCTGAACCATTACAGGTATGGCAATTACTCGATTGAGATCCGTGTGCAGCACCAGAACCATCACAGTGCGAACAAATAACTTGTTTCTTTACTTTTATCTTCTTTTCAACACCTGTTGCAATTTCTGCCAGAGTAAGTTTAACTTTTACACGTAAATCAGAACCTCTACGCATACGTTGACCGCCACGTTGACCTCCTCCAAAACCACTAAAACCACCACCGCCAAAATGTCCACCAAATATATCACCAAAATGTGAGAATATATCATCCATATTCATTCCGCCACCACCGTAGCCACCATTTCCTGCTCCACCTAAACCAGCATGCCCAAATTGGTCGTAACGCTGACGTTTTTGATCATCGCTTAATACTTCATAAGCTTCGGCTGCTTCTTTAAATTTTTCTTCCGATACTTTATCGCCTGGGTTTTTATCTGGATGAAATTCAATTGCCTTTTTGCGATATGCTTTTTTTATTTCGTCAGCCGTTGCCGATTTCGATACGCCTAATATTTCGTAAAAATCTCTTTTGGACATGTTTTTTTAATGTGATGATATGATGATATGATACTTTATAACCTTCTTACTTTATAACTTTACCGCTCGGCTCTGCCGCTTGGCTCGCCAAGAAACCTTAAAACCGTTTTATTCGCCTACAACAACTTTTGAAAAACGAATAACTTTTTCGTTTAGAGTATAACCTTTTGATACACAGTCAACTATTTTCCCCTTCATTTCTTCGGTTGGAGCAGGGAAAGTAGTAATTGCTTCGTGTAAATCAGTATCAAAATTTTCGTTTTCGGTTGGAATAGCTTTTATGCCATTTTGCAATAGAAATGCAATAAATTTATTGTAAATCAATTCAACACCTTCTTTTACAGCTACAACATCCTCAGATGTTTCCATTGCTTTTAATCCGCGTTCAAAATCATCAACCAAGGGCAACATATTACCCAATACGTTTTCGCCAGCCGTTTTAATTAAATCCGAACGTTCTTTTAATGTACGTTTACGATAATTATCGAATTCGGCCATTAAGCGTAAGTTTTTGTCGTTCAAATCAATACACTTTTGTGTAAGGTCTTCAATTTTTTCTGAAGTCTGACTAATATCGTTATTTTCTTCGTTTTGAGGAGTTTCAACTGTTTCAGCTTGTATATTGTCCTGAATTGTCTCAGTTGTTTCTTCGTGGTGTTTTTGCTTTTTCATGCGTTCATTTTTATTTTTTAATTAGTTGTCGCATGGAACTCGCAATCAACATGGTCTTTTGTTTTAAACCACTGTTTTAATGCTCGTTTCATATAATAAAATAAAATACTAATTTTCTTTGCCTTAAGCACACAATAATTTTGCCAAAGCAATTTATGTGCTTTGAATGGCAGAAAAACGTGGCAGAATGGCAGTTTTTATGCAATTTAGCATAGTTTCCTGACAATTTTTAATCGCACAAAGCATATAAATCGCCACGAGGATTTACAAGCAGAATAGGTTTTGTTGATTTTTTAATTAAATGCAATTCTTTAGGCCCTAAAATCAGATCATCCAATCCATATTCGCGCGAAGCGGTAATGATTATTAATCCAATATTTTTTATATTTGCTTTATGCACGGCTTCTTTGTCAACTTTAAAACTATCACCTATTGCTTTTTCAATATTTACAATTAAATTAAATTTCTCGAATAAATCTTGCATTTTACGTGTGTTGGTTGCAGCTTTGCTTCCATAGTCATTTGCCTGCAGAATTTCAATCTTCGAATTGCAAAACCGTCCGAATGCACTTGCAAATTGAGCTTTTTCAAGCTCTTCTTCTAAAAAGTTGACGGGTAGTAAAACGCTTTCAGTTTGAAGTACTTCATATTCATCCTTGTAAAAAAGGTAAGGAATGCGTAATTCACGACAGGCAGTTAGTAGTTTTTGAATTGTACTTGATTTATTATCAAATAGTTGAAGAAATATAAATGACACTTCATGCTCCTCGCAAAATAAAACAATTTGTTTATCGTTGATCGGATTTAATAATGTGCATTTTGAAATCTGATTTTCGAGTAATATTTTATTTAAATCTGATTTTGACGATTTATTTTCATTTGATTGTGCTAGAACAATACCAAAAGTTTTACCAAGGCACATTGCAAGCTTACTAGCACTCAAAATCATTGCTGATGCTGAGTTTATGTTTTTAATATAGCAAATTATCATTTAATCAGTTTCAACAATTATTTTTAATCTTGAAAATAAACACGCTTCACACGGCGCGAAACACTTGTAAGTATTTCGTATGGAATAGTTTTGAGCCACGAGGCAACTTCGGAAATACTAATATTTTCACCAAAAATTTCAACTTTATCACCTTCACTCGCTTCAATATCAGAAATATCGACTGTAATTAAATCCATGGAAACATTTCCTATAACCTTGGCTCTTTTGCCATTAATAAGTACCTCACCTACACCATTACTCAATTTACGGTCAAATCCATCAGCATAACCAATTGGTAAAATTGCAATTCGTTTATCTTTTTCAACTATTCCCTTACGTGAGTATCCAACAGTTTCTCCTGCTTTGATATCCTTTATTTGTAAAATTATAGTTTTTAATGCACAAACTTGCCGTAGTGTAACGCCTGGAATTGAGCTTATACCATAGTGACCAATGCCAAGTCGTATCATATCAAATTGGTGTTCTGGAAAACGTTCTGTACCAGCCGAATTTAATACATGAAGCATAATTTTATGAGAAAATGATTGACATATTTTGTCGGCACAACTTTGAAAAACAGCTATTTGCTGGTTGGTGAATGTGTCAAATTTCGAATCGTCGGCACCCGCTAGATGCGAAAAAATCGAACGAACTTTAACCTGCTGTTGATTGCGAATGGTGCTAATCAAGCTATCAATATCCTTAGCTTCGAACCCTAAACGATGCATGCCACTGTCAATTTTAATGTGTATGGGATAGTCGGTAATGCCTTGTTTTTCAGCAGCTAAAATAAAATTATGCAACAATCGGAAACTGTAAATTTCAGGTTCTAAGTTATTGTCGAATATTAACCCAAAACTTCCTAATTCAGGATTCATTACAGCTATTGGAATCCGAATACCTTCGCGTCTAAGTTCAGCTCCTTCGTCGGCTACAGCCACTGCCAAATAATCGCAACGGTGATGTTGCAAAGTGCGAGCAACTTCAATAGCACCACTACCGTAAGCAAAAGCTTTGACCATACACATAACCTTTGTTTCGGGCTTTAATTTCGAACGAAAATAATTCAGATTGTCAACCAAAGCATTTAGGTTTACTTCTAAAGTTGTTTCGTGAGCTATCAATTCCAATTTTTCCGAAATTGCTTCAAATTGAAATTTACGTGATCCTTTGAGTAAAATTACTTCATTTTGAAGTTCATGAATTAATGATGATTTAAGAAAACTTTCGGTATCGTCAAAAAAAGCACTTTTTAAAAACGAAAAATTATCCGCATGCTTTGATACTTCACTTCCAATACCAATAAAGCGCTGTATATCTTTGTTCTTTACCAGATCCGAAACCGTTTTGTAAAGCTCATCACTTGTTTGACCACTCTGCAATATATCGGATAGTATAATAGTTCGATCCATTGCTTGCATTGTTGATTGTTGAATTAAAAAATCAATGGCAATTCCGAGCGAATTTAAATCCGAATTATAGCTATCGTTTATTATCAGGCAGTTACGAACACCTTCTTTCACCTCGAGGCGCATAGCAACCGATTCGAGTTGCATCATTTTGGCACCAATGCTTTCAGCAGATAAGCCTTGATAGAATAAAAAGGCAATACAATGCATTGCGTTTTCAATGGAAGCGTCGTCTTTAAATGGAATACTTATTTCACAATCAATCTTTTGATAAGTCAAATGTAAGCACGTAGATTTTTCCAATTTATCAATATTTCGAATTTTGAGCGTTGCATCGACATTTTTACCCCAACTAAAAAGTTTAGCTTTTAATTTGGCTTGTGCAATGCAAATATCAACAACTTTATTATCAGAGTTAAATATTAAAGTTTCGGCTGTCGTAAAAAGCTTTAATTTCTCAGCACATTTTTGTTTTAAGCTAGTAAAGTTTTCTTGATGTGCATCGCCTAAATTTGTAAAAATGCCAATACTCGGATTAATAATTGGTTGTATTTTTTCCATTTCGCCAACTTGCGAAATGCCTGCTTCAAATATTCCTAATTGAGTGTTCGCATTTAAGCCCCAAATCGAGAGTGGTACTCCAATTTGCGAATTATAGCTTCTAGGTGAACGAACTATTTGATAATCAGTATGTAGTAATTGATATAACCATTCTTTAATTACTGTTTTTCCATTGCTACCAGTAATTCCAATTATTGGTATCTGAAATAAATTTCGATGATAGGTGGCTATTAGTTGTAGTCCAAGAAGTGTATTGTTAACTTTTAAAAAAACAGCATCGGTTAGCATTTCAAAATCAGGCAATATTTCGCTAACAACAAAATAGCGCACGTTTTGCTGATAAAGTTCTGAAATATAATGATGTCCATTATTTCTACGTGTTTTAATAGCAAAAAACAAACTTTCGGTAGGAAACGAAATCGTACGACTATCTGTTATCAACCAATTTATTTCGGCAGTACAACTAATGTTTTTAGCACCAATAATTTTTGCAATATCACATACTTTCATGCTATTATAAAGTCTTTTTAATAGAAGTAATTTATTTTCGAAGCGATTTGTTTGGCAAATCGTAGGTTTTTTGTTCAATCGGAAATGCTAGCCATTCTCTAGGAGTATCATTCACAATTTTTTCGGATACCTGAATTGAATCTGATACATTGAAAATTGTATATCCTCCCATCAATTCGTTTTTACTTAATGTCGATCTACAAACTATTCCGGCAATTCCATCGTAATTTAAAATTGCATTACGATGATAATGTCCATTAATCAATGCCTGAACATTGTATTTACGTAATATATCAGTCAAATCGTACCAATTATCAACATCTCCACTCTGCATGGGATAATGTGTAATGGCAATAATTGGAATAGATTTGCCTATTTTGTTTAATTCAGCATCTATCCATATTAAATCTTCGGAGTTTACATGTCCAATACCTCTATTAAGCACAGGGCCTGTTGTAAAGCCGATAAACTGAACGTTTTTATGTGTGAAACTGAATTTGTCAGATCCAAAAATAGGCTTATATATTCGCATATTTGGATTGCTGCTTATCATATCGTGATTGCCAAAAGTAATATAATAAGGCATTTTAAGGGTCTTTAAAATGTTTTTAGCCTTAACTAGCGATGCACTATCACCATTCTCAGTAACATCGCCTGCTACAATTACAAAATCAATATCAGTCATTTTGTTAATATCACTTATTGTGTTTTGTAAGTCAATAGTTGATTTATTATCATTAAGTTGAATGTGCAAATCAGTAATTAATGCGAAATGAAATTGAGCATTTAAAGTTGAACTTGCAAATGTGATTATGAATGCTACAAACAAATGATATTTAAACGTCATAAATGAAATCTTTTTTGTTATTGCGTACAAAGATACAAATTCGTTATGTTTAGTAAGCTAGTATGCCGTATATTTTATGTAAAACAGAACTTCAAAATATGCATTTATTTCAAAATTAACACTTATTGGTAATTAGATTCACTAAAAGTAAACAAAACCGTCAATAATAACACATTATTAATTAAAATGAGCAATAAAATTATAGATTTGAAACATGCTATGTATAAAAATTATAAATTCGTATATTTTTCATAGTTTAATAACTAGTTTGTATAAAAATAATTGTACTTTTGCATGTATATAAAAGGTATATGTATTGAAATTTTTCTATTCAAAAAATGAAAGAAATTATTCCACCTGTAGATAGGAAAATAATTAAAAGCGAACTGTCGGGAGACAGATTTTTAAGACCAACTAATAAAGCTCATAATGAGATTTATGTAGTTAATGCTCATAATTCCCCAAATGTAATGCTCGAAATTGGGCGTTTACGTGAACTCTCATTTCGGTCGGGTGGAGGAGGAACTGGTGAAGAATTGGATACAGATAAATACGATTACCTCGAAAAACCCTACCAACAGCTCATTGTTTGGGATCCACAAGCCGAAGAAATTATAGGTGGATACCGTTTTTTGAATGGGCCAGATGTTGAAATTGATGCCAAGGGGCAACCCAAATTTGTAATGTCGCATCTTTTTACATTTAATCAAAAATTTGTAACTGATTATTTACCTCATACTATTGAACTAGGCCGTGCTTTTGTTCAACCCGATTACCAAACTTCAAAAATGGGTATCAAAAGCCTTTTTGCACTCGATAATTTGTGGGATGGTTTGGGTGCATTGGTACATTCAACCAAAGGTGCTAAATATTTTATTGGTAAGGTAACAATTTATAATACTTACCCAATTGCTGCTCGTGAGCTTATTTATTCGTATATGT
>JBMOHZ010000119.1:0-7151 GCA_049317585.1 Paludibacter sp. | reverse complement strand
CCATTAATGTTGAAGCAACTCCAGTATTTGTATGCTGAATAGCAAATAAAGCAAGCGAAACGCCTAAAAATGGACCAAATATGGATCCAATTGTCACTGATTTCATACCTACCTTGTCATTTAAGGCAAGCTTAATTTTTGGCCAACGTCCCAAAATCGTAATCATAATAGCAAAACTAGCTAGTCCAAAAATTGCTCTTATTTGGGTTGCAGCTACAGGATCATAATCACCAATTCCTTTTTTGCTCAATATTATTCCTATTGATTGACCTAAAGCACCTCCTAGGGCTAAAAGCAATCCTTTAATTGGAATATTTAATTTCATTTTCTTATTCGAAATTGCTGTAACAATACCTGCTATACTAATTAATATGGCTATTACTTCCAATGTGGTCAGTTTCTCTTTCAAAAAAAACCAACCTATTATGGCCGTTAACATGGGCGAAAAACTCATAATTAAAGCGGCCGTGCGCGAACCAATTACTAAATAGGATTTGAAAAGCACTAAATCACCCAAGTAAAAACCAATTACGCCCGATAATCCAAGCCAAAACCACTGATATCCAGTTGCATCTATAGGTAATAGAAGTCCTTTTGTTACTAATGTGGTTAAACCAAGAAATAATAAAGCTAGTAATAATCGAATAAAATTTACTGATAATGAGCCAATTCGGGTTCCTGCCTTTTCAAAAAACAAGGCACTCATTGTCCAGCACAATGATACACCTAACCCTGCAATTTCGCCAATATGTGATAAAGCCATAATGATTTTTTTTGCAAAGTTAAACTTATTTTCGACAAAAAAAAAGAGGACTTTACATCCTCTTTTCTTAATTCACAAGTCCTAATTCGTAATACCTAACTCTTAACTATATGAACTACTTAACTATTTTCTCCAATTCAGATATGTTTTTAGCAATATCTTCATCTGTAAGCGAATAATTTACTAAATCACCAGCCAAATATTGATCATAAGCAGCCATATCAACCAATCCATGACCTGATAAATTAAACAAAATTGTTTTCTTTGTTCCTTCTTCTTTGGCTTTTAATGCTTCGTTAATAGCTGCTGCTATTGCATGAGCTGATTCCGGTGCTGGAACAATTCCTTCGGTTTGAGCAAATAAAACTCCCGCTTTGAACGAATCAAGTTGATTAATATCAGTTGCTTCCATTAAATTATCTTTCATCAATTGACTTACAATTGTACCAGCACCATGATAACGTAATCCACCAGCATGAATATGAGCTGGAGCAAAGTTATGTCCAAGTGTATACATTGGAATTAATGGTGTATAACCTGCTTCATCGCCGAAATCGTATTGAAAAACACCACGAGTCAATTTAGGACACGAAGCTGGCTCTGCCGAAATAAATCGTGTTTTTTTACCATCTTTAATATTATGACGCAAAAATGGAAATGAAATTCCTGAAAAGTTTGATCCTCCACCAAAACAACCAATTACTACGTCAGGATATTCTCCAGCCATTTCCATTTGTTTTTCGGCCTCTAAACCTATTACAGTTTGATGTAGCGAAACATGATTCAAAACACTTCCCAATGTATATTTACAGTTAGGAGTACTCATGGCAAGTTCAATAGCCTCCGATATTGCTGTTCCCAAACTGCCTTGATAATTAGGATGTTCGGTAATTATTTTACGACCTGCTTTAGTCGACATACTTGGCGAAGGAATTACCTGTGCACCCCAAATTTGCATTAATGAACGACGATATGGTTTTTGTTCGTAACTGATTTTCACCATATATACAGCCAATTCAAGTCCAAATGCTTTTGATGCAAATGCCATGGCAGTTCCCCATTGTCCGGCACCAGTTTCAGTGGTTACGTTTGTAACGCCCGCTTCTTTACAATAATATGCTTGCGCCAAAGCTGAATTTAATTTATGTGAACCTACTGGGCTAACACTTTCGTTTTTAAAATAAATATGTGCAGGAGTATCTAAGGCTTTTTCAAGATTATAAGCACGTACAAGTGGAGTAGGTCGGTATATTTTGTATTTTTCAAGAACTTCTTCTGGTATGTCAATCCAAGGATCTGTTTCATTCATTTCTTGGTCAGCTAATCCTTTGGCAAACAATGGATAAAGATCATCGGCAGTTATAGGCTGACGAGTTCCTGGATGTAACATTGGCATCGGTTTTGTTGTCAAATCTGCCATAATATTATACCATTTAGTAGGTAATTCACTTTCCGGTAATAGAAATTTCTTTGTTTTTTCCATGATGCTTTTTTTAATAATGATAAAATTTGACGCAAAGTTAGTAAAATTTTAAATAAATCAATAGTTATTGATGTCTTTTTTCTATAAACTGATAGCATTTGTTTGATTTTCAACAATTCCGTATAGTAAACATATAATTTCGATACCTTAAAAATAAATTGTATTTTTGCAAAAAATAAAATTATCAAAATGGTACAATCAATGACTGGCTTTGGTAAAGCCACTTGCGAAAATGGAAATAAGAAAATTGTTGTTGAAATTAAATCGCTTAATAGCAAACAATTAGATTTATCAACACGCATTTCGGGTTTATATCGTGAAAAAGATATTGAAATTCGTACCGAATTATCCCAACAACTCGAAAGGGGTAAAATTGACTTTGCTTTGTATATTGATAATTCAGGCAAAGAGTCAGTTTCGCAGATAAACAAATCAGTGTTAATGGCTTATTATGAGCAAATTAAAGATATTTCAAATTCTACTGGAATGGACATGCCATCAAATTGGTTTGAAGTTTTGCTACGTATGCCCGACGCTCTTAAAACTGAAATGGTTGAATTGGACGAAAATGAATGGGTTTTAATAAAATCAACTATTAATCAGGCTGTTAGTCAGTTAATTGAATTTAGAATTCAAGAAGGTAAATCACTCGAAATCGTTTTTTTGACTAAAATTAATCGCATTGCTGAACTGCTCGATCAAGTAGCACCATTCGAAAATGAACGTATCGAAAAGATTAAATTAAAACTTGAAGAAAATCTTCAAAGTATTTCTGATAAAATAAGTTACGATAAAAACAGATTAGAACAAGAATTGATTTTTTATATCGAAAAATTAGATGTGAACGAAGAAAAAGTGCGTTTAAAAACACATCTCGATTATTTTATCGAAACAATGAAACATGAAAAGTCACCTGGTAAAAAACTCGGTTTCATCGCACAAGAAATTGGTAGAGAAGTCAATACATTAGGTTCAAAATCAAACCATAGCGAAATGCAAAAAATAGTGGTACTTATGAAGGACGAATTAGAACAAATCAAAGAACAAGTTTTAAATGTTCTGTAAGCTTATCACTTTATAAATCTTACATACTTTAAGAACTTTATAAACTAATATTCATGGCCGGAAAATTAATTATTTTTTCAGCTCCTTCTGGTGCTGGCAAAAGTACAATAGTACATCATTTATTAACAAAAAATTTGAACTTAGAGTTTTCGGTTTCAGCTACAAGCCGATTGCCAAGAGGTGTTGAAAAACATGGTATTGATTATTATTATTTTACTGCTGAAGAATTTCGTAAACATATTGATAATAAAGAGTTTATTGAGTACGAAGAGGTTTATGAGGATTTATACTACGGCACACTTCGCTCTGAGATCTCGCGCATAGCTGCTAATGGAAATAATATCATTTTCGATGTTGATGTGGTAGGTGGATTGAATATTAAAAAACAATTTGGTGACCAAGCTTTAGCCATTTTTATTGCTCCTCCAAACATCGAAACGCTATTAAATAGACTAAATAGTCGTGGTACGGACACACCTGAAATGATACAAAAGCGTATTGGAAAAGCTGAACATGAATTGAGTTTTGCTCCAAAATTCGATATTGTAATTGTAAACGATAAGCTTGAACAAGCTCAAAATGAAGCAGATCAAATAATTCGAAATTTTTTAAAAAAATAGTTTCATTTCTCGTCTAAATCGAGCATTTATGCATGTTGGACTCTTTTTTGGTTCTTTTAATCCTTTTCATTTAGGTCATTTGAATTTGGGGAAATATCTTGTTGAAAATAAGA
The DNA here is from genome assembly GCA_049317585.1 of Paludibacter sp. Taxonomy (GTDB): domain Bacteria; phylum Bacteroidota; class Bacteroidia; order Bacteroidales; family Paludibacteraceae; genus Paludibacter. Next base: position 3,107 of record JBMOHZ010000119.1, on the reverse strand, counting down.
TGTTTGATGAGGTTTGGTATATTGTTTCGCCTTGTAATCCACTCAAAAATCAAAAGGATTTAATTGACGAGAATATTCGCCTCGAAATGATTGTAGGAGCAATCCAAAACGAAAAGTATCTCAAAGCCTCTGATATTGAGTTTACAATGACTATTCCTTCTTATACTATAGATACATTAAACTTATTATCAGAAAATTATTCAGATCATTCTTTCACATTATTAATTGGTAGTGATAATGCATTAGTTTTTGATAAGTGGAAGAATTACAAAGAGTTACTAGAAAATTATAAGTTGCTTGTATATCCTCGTACAGGATATAATTTCAATTCTGTTTCTTCCATTTATCCACAAATGAAACTTGTTGAGTGTCCAATATATGATATCTCTTCAACTTCAATTCGGCAATTAATAACACAAAAAAAAGATGTATCAAATTTGTTACATCCTTTTGTTAATGGATTTATTATCGAAAATAAACTTTATCAGGTTTAAAGATATGGATTGTTTGTTTTCTCATCAATAATTGTTGTTGTTGGTCCATGTCCACTATAAACCACAGTCGAATCGGGTAGGGGAAGCAATTTACTTTGAATAGAACGAATTAAAGTAGCATAATCACCTTTTGGTAAATCTGTTCTTCCAATTGATCCTTTAAAAAGTACATCTCCCACAAAAACTACATTTTCATTTTCAAAATATAAAGCTACACTTCCAGGTGAATGACCAGGTACATGCAATGCTATAAAAGAAGTATTTCCAAAGCTAAATAATTCATTATCTTTTATATAACCACCTAAAGCTTGGGCATCTTCTTTAATTGGAATGCCAAACATTGCACCTTGCGACTTCACACTTTCTAATAAAAATTCATCTTCTACATGTGCAATAGGTTGGACTTTATAGGTATCAAATAAAAATTTATTGCCAAACTGATGATCTAAATGCAAATGCGTATTCATTACTTTTACTATATTTAGTTCATTTTCAGTTATGTATTGATTAAATGCCTTCTTTTCATAATCAAGAATTATTCCACAATCAATAACTAATGCTTGTTTCGTTTCATCATAAACTAAGTATGTATTTTCCTGAAAAGGATTGAATGTAAATGTTTTAACTGTCATTTTTTAATTTTTATTCTATTTAGTGTCTTTTATCTTGACTCTTTGTTCTATATTTTACAAAGGTACATAAACCACTTTCTTGGTTTTAAAAAATTCTTCATTAAAAAAATCACTAATGTTATAGGTATCAGCAATATTTTTGTAGGGTAAAATTTCATGATGTAATTCGCCACCTTTCAGGCAAATAAGTCCGTTCGGAATGGCATTTATATTTGTTTTATTACAGTTCTTCTTTACCAGTTTTACAAGGTCATCTAAAGGCATCACCGCCCTACTGACTACAAAATCGTACTTTCCTTTTTCATCTTGAACTCGTAAATGATTTAAAACAATGTTTTTCAATCCAATAGCATTTGCAACCTCAGTTCCAACTTTTATCTTTTTTCCAATCGAATCAATAAGCGTAAATTTCACTTCAGGAAACATAATTGCCAATGGAACTCCTGGAAATCCACCACCAGTGCCTACATCAAGTATTGATGTATTTGACTTAAAATTAATTACCTGAGCTATTGATAATGAGTGTAATATGTGATGTAAATACAAATTTTCAATGTCTTTTCTTGATATTACATTAATTTTCGAATTCCAATCATAATATAAATCGTAAAGCTGCTCGAATTGTTCAAGTTGAGTAGGAGTGAGGTTTGGGAAATATTGTCTTATTAATTGCATATAAAATTTATATTGAATTGTTTTACAAAGTTACTGCATTATTTCTGAATCTGAAAATTTGATTGAAATCAAAATAATAACAAAGTAAATAACATTATACTAGTAATATACGTTCTTTTTACACACGTAATTGAACTTCAAATTTTCGATTATACTATAATTTTTGTATCTTTGCAGCCGTTTTAAAATGTAATTTAAATATAAATACTTTACAATCAGTCAGTTTTATAACGACTAATATTAAATAATAAAATTATGAGAGCTTATGTTTTTCCCGGACAGGGAGCACAATTTTCGGGAATGGGTAAAGATTTGTACGAACAATCTCCTATTGCTAAAGAGTATTTTGAGAAAGCAAATGAGATTCTTGGTTTTCGTATTACCGACTTAATGTTCGAAGGTACTGCTGAGGACTTGAAACAAACAAAAGTGACTCAACCAGCTGTATTCTTGCATTCTGTAATTTCGGCTATTGTTTTGGGTGACGAATTTAAACCTGAAATGGTTGCAGGTCATTCATTAGGCGAATTTTCAGCTTTAGTATCAGCTAAAGCAATGTCATTCGAAGATGGACTTCGTTTAGTTTCAGCTCGTGCACTTGCTATGCAAAAGGCTTGTGAAGTTGAACCTTCAACAATGGCTGCTGTCTTAGGATTAAGCGACGAAGCTGTAGAAGAAGTTTGTGATTCGATTAAAGATTTAATTGTTGTTCCGGCCAATTACAATTGCCCTGGTCAATTAGTTATTTCTGGTTCTATCGAAGGAATTGATAAAGCATGTGAGCTTTTAAAAGAAAAAGGTGCAAAACGTGCTTTGAAATTACCAGTTGGTGGTGCATTTCACTCACCGTTAATGCAACCTGCTAGCGAAGAGTTGCAAGCAGCTATTAAATCTACTATATTCTCAATACCAATATGTCCTGTTTATCAGAATGTTAATGCATATCCTCAAACTGATCCTACTGCAATTAAAGAAAACTTAATTGCTCAACTTACAGCACCAGTTCGTTGGACTCAAACCGTTAAAAACATGGTTACAGATGGTGCTACCGAGTTTTTTGAACTTGGACCAGGTGATGTTTTAAAGGGTTTAGTAAAAAAGATTTCACCAGAAGTTGCTGTAGGATAAGTAATTTTTTAAATAGATTATTATAAAGGTACGGATGAAAATTTCGTACCTTTTTTAATTTTTATGCAAAAATCAATTAGACAATAATTGATTGCTTCATTTATTTTTTGTATTTTTGTTCACAAATAAAAAAACGGTTTTTTTGACGTTGAAATTTTTAAAATATGTATAGAACTCA
>JBMOHZ010000118.1:0-7152 GCA_049317585.1 Paludibacter sp. | reverse complement strand
TTGATAAATACATAACGAGAAAAAAATAAAAAACACATTGATATAAAAACATGTTAGACTCTGATTTAAAAAACGCAAAAATTCTTTTGGTTGATGACCAACTAGCCAATATTGAAGTTTTAAAAGACTTTTTGGAAATTCAAAAATATACAAATATTCTAACAACAACAGATTCAAGAACTGTTTGTGAATTATATACGGAATTTCAACCAGATATGATTTTGCTTGATTTACACATGCCACATGTAAGTGGTTTTGATGTTTTAGAACAATTAAAACAAATTATTCCTCCAACTTCACATCTTCCAATTTTGGTTTTAACTGCCGATGTAACTGTAGAAACAAAACGAAAAGCATTACAAAACGGAGCGAGTGATTTTTTGAGTAAACCATTTGATTTTATTGAGTTACAAGCACGTGTAAATACCCATTTATTAATAAAACTCAGGAACGAACAAATAAAGCAATATTCTGATGAATTAGAAATGCAAATAGCAATAAAAGATAAGTTTTTTTCGATCATTGCACACGATGTTCGAAATCCTTTTATTGGCATAAAAAATTACATTGATATATTACTAAAAATAAAAAACTATAACCCTAACGAATTTGAAGACAATTTGTTAGTCATTCGCTCATCAGCAAATCGTGGACATGAACTTTTAGAAAATTTACTTAAATGGTCTAAATCACAAACAGGAATAATGTCTATTAATAAATTTCGCTATCAACTAAAGCAATTAACCGACAATAGTATAAGCTTTGCACAGGTTCAAGCTGCAAACAAAAATATTGAAATAATTAATACCATTGATGAACAAGTTTTTGTTGACACAGACAGCGATGTGTTGGATACTGTATTACGAAATCTGCTCTCGAATGCTGTTAAGTTTACACCTATTTTGGGTACAATTACAGTAGCTGCCACCAAAAAAGGAGGTAATATTAACGTATCCGTTTCTGATACTGGAAATGGAATTGAGGAGTATAAAAAGGAAAAATTATTTAGAATTGACAGTAATTTACATGCTGGAATTGGAACAGAAGGCGAAAGCGGATCGGGTTTAGGATTAATACTCTGCAAAGAATTTATTAACAAGCTGGATGGTGAAATTTGGGTTGAAAGTGAATTAGGTAAAGGCTCTAGCTTTATTTTCACACTTCCTTTAGCTCGTTAATTATCTCCAATGCCGCATTTCGTGCAGTTCCAGGCGAACCAAGTTTAGCGCGTATTAATTCGTAGTCGGCAAGCATTACAGCCTTATAATCAGCATCGTGTAATATTAATTCAATTTCAGCTTCAATATTCTTAGCTGTAAATTTATGAGCAATCAATTCTTTAACGGTTTCGCGCTCCGAAATAAGATTGACCAATGAAATGTATTTTATTTTCAGGAAGATATTTTTGGCAATATAAGCCAATCGACCAAGCATAACGTAATACACCACAACTTGTGGAGTGCCAATAAGAGCGGTTTCTAGTGTTGCAGTACCTGAATTTACAACCGCTACCGCAGCATTTGCTACCAATTCGTAAGTTTGGTCAAATATTACCGGAGTGCTCTTTGTTTTCAAAAAAGGCAAATAGTATTCGGCATCAATACCAGGAGCCCCAGCCACAACAATCTGATAATCTTTAAATTGCTGAGCTGCCTGCATCATGCGTGGTAAGCAATAGGATATTTCCTGTTTCCGACTACCTGCCAATAATGCTATAATTGGCTTAGGCATCAAATTGTTTTTGGTGCAAAATGCTTCGAACGACTGATTTTGAAGCGGACGGTTAGCTACGGAATCAACCGTAGGATTTCCAACATAATCTACAGCATAATTATGCTTTTTGTAAAACTCTGTTTCGAACGGAAAAATGGTAAAAACTTTATCGATGTATTTTTTAATGTCGGTAATACGATACTCTTTCCACGCCCATATTTTTGGCGGAATATAATAATATACAGGCAGTTGTGAGGTTTCTTTTATGTGTTTTGCAATACGAAGATTAAAACCTGGATAATCAATTAAAATAACTACATCGGGCTGAAAATCGGCAATTGCATTTTTGCAAAGATCCATATTTTTAAGTATGGTTTTCAGGTTTTTAAGCACAGCCACAAAACCCATAAAAGCCATATCGCGGTAATGTTTTACCATTGTTCCGCCTACGGCTTGCATGAGATCGCCACCAAAAAAGCAAAATTTTGCTTTGTGATCCACTTTCAATATTTCGCGCATTAAGTTCGAAGCATGTAAATCGCCCGAAGCCTCGCCTGCAATTAAAAAATAACGCATTTATAATTTAGTTGTAAAGTTCGTAAAGTTATAAAGTTTATAAGGTTCGTAAAGTTATAAAGTTTGTAAGGTTTGTAACGTAAACTAAATCAAGCAAATACTCTCCGTTGATTTAAAACTACGAAGAGTGAAATCAATGGAAACGAAACAAAAGCACCAAGTAACACAAAAGGTGAAACCTGATGCAAATAACTACATATCAGGTTAAATAACCCACTATAATATCCAAGTAAGATGGTGATTGAGGCACCTAAAGCGGCCATTAGCAATACAATCCACTGCTTATCGCCTGTTTCAGGCAAATGAGTTATTACTCTATTGCTGAATCCATTGTCGGAAATAGGTTGCTTATTTTCGCTAAAAAAAGCTGAAATCATATCTTTATTTTCCATATCCTGCATTTGTTAAGTAAACATTCATTTTCTCTTTTCCTTTTAAAATATAGGTTTTTACAGTACCTAAAGGACAATTCATAATTTTCGAAATCTCGGGATGCGATCGGTCTTCCATGTAAAACAGTAAAATAGCCGTTTGTTCCTCTTTTCGTAGCCGAGCCAAAGCTGTGTAAATATCTGCTTTCTCGGGCGAATACTCATTTTGCGATTGATGGATATGATCTATTTCAGTTGCATCAATATCGGCATACGATTTTCGCGCACGAACATCGTCGTAATACACATTGTAAGCAATACGGTAGAGCCAAGTTGAGAAACTCGCCAAACCTTTGAACGATGTCATATTTAACCATGCCTTGATAAACGTTTCCTGAGCCAGGTCGTCGCTTAACGGACCATCGCCCATAGTCAGGTTTAAAAAGAACCTGCGTATGGACGATTGATACTTGCGGGTAAGCTTATCGAATGCCGACTTGTCGCCAAAAAGTGCTACCTGCGATACCCAGCGGAGATCATCCGTTTTGCTCATTATTGATTTTTAGGTTTATCTAAAAAATGTACCAACAAATAACCAATGCCCACAAAAGTAGGAATAATTCCAATAATAAGCGCCATATTATTGTGAATAATTACAAAATAAATAAGTAAAGCAACCCCAACTGACAACCAAAGTATGCCACGTTTCAAATTGCTGGATACAGATTGGGGAGCTGGTTTATCAAAAAAGTTTTCGGGCAAAGTTTGTCCCATTTCGAGCGATTTGAGATACAAATCGTGTTTGCGAACCGATTCCTTGTTGCGTTCGCGACCAATAATCCAAAGCAGTAAAAGCACAAAAATAAATGGCATAATGGAGATTACTACTATACCAAAGCCATTCAGAGGCATCTCGTTACGACCACTAGCTTCTATACGCTCCCGTTCAACCATAGCTTCTTGGCGTTTAAGCTCAATTAATTGTTCGCCTGACAATTTGGAGTACAAAATGGAGTCCTTTTGCGATTTTTCGTCGTCAGTTTTAATAATTTTAATTTCTTTGTGGATAATCGAATCCTTTTTTACAGGAGCAGCGTTGAGTGCTGCCAATGTTGCTACTATGGTTGCAACTACCAAAATTACAATGCGTTTCATACTTTTAAATTTTTTAAATGAATAAATTTTTGTTTGTTTAGTGGTTTGACGCATCGAAAAAGCCTAATGGATTTAAATGGATTAAAAAAAATAGCATTTTAACATTTTATGGCTTAAACAGAAAGGAAAAATCACTTCATTTTTGTTTAATAAGCGTTATATTTGAACAAAAAAACAAACAAGCAATTTGAAAACTGAGAAATTTGATATAAAAGGAATGACTTGTTCGGCATGCGTGGCACATGTCGAAAAAAGTGTAACTAAACTGGATGGCGTTGAAAGCGTTCAGGTTAATTTACTATCGAACAATATGATAGTAAGTTATGAGCCTGACAAAATAAACAGCACTCTCATTTGTAAAGCCGTACAAAATGCAGGTTACACAGCTACAAGTCAGAAAAAAAACAATGCAATTAATAATGCGCCAGAAAACTCAACAGCCTTTTTAGAAATGCAAGCCTTGAAATTTCGTTGGTGGTTATCTGCATTTTTTTTAATTCCGATATTTTACATTAGCATGGGACACATGCTTCAATGGGCACTTCCAGCATTTTTACATCAAGCGCATTGGTTTTCGTTATCGCAATTAATGTTTACAATTCCAATTGTTTACTTCAATCGCAGCTATTTCATAAATGGATTTAGGAGTTTACTAAAAGGCTCACCTACAATGGATTCGTTAATAGCCATTGGTGCTTCGGCGGCTATTATTTATAGCTTGGTTATTATTACATCTATTGTTTTTTTGCAATCAACCAATTCGCAATTTAATATTCATGACATTTATTTAGAGTCGGCAGCCACTATTCTCACCTTGGTAACGTTGGGTAAATTCCTCGAAGGAAGATCCAAAATGCGCACAACCACAGCTTTATCAAAACTAATTGAACTTGCTCCAAAAACCGCAACTGTTATACGAAATGATATAGAATTAAAAATAGCCATTGACGAAGTAATTGAAAATGATTTAGTAATAGTGAAAAGCGGACAGCAAATTCCGGTTGATGGTATAATTCAGCGAGGAAATGGCGAAATAGACGAATCGGCCATTACTGGCGAGAGCATGCCGGCATATAAGAATGAGGGTCAAGCTGTTATTTCAGGAACTACCAACAAATCGGGATATTTTGTATTTAAAGCTACCCGAGTAGGTGATAATACAACCTTGGCACAAATTATTCAATTAGTCGAAAATGCAGCATCATCTAAAGCGCCCATTTCGAAACTAGCCGATAAAATTAGCAGCATTTTTGTGCCTGTAGTTATTGGAATTTCCATTGTTGCAACAGTAGCTTGGTTATTAGCAGGATATTCCATCGGATTTTCGCTCGCTATAGGAATAGCTGTGCTGGTTATTTCGTGTCCATGCGCTCTTGGACTTGCCACGCCAGTGGCAATTATGGTTGGTGCGGGCAAAGGTGCTGAACTTGGATTACTTATTAAAAATGCTGAAGCGCTCGAAATGGCACATAAAATTGACACTATTGTGCTCGACAAAACGGGTACCATTACCGAAGGTAAACCTCGCGTTACCGATATGTACATTAGTGACAAAATTCCGGAGAATGAATTTATTAGCATTGTATATTCGCTCGAAAAACTATCGGAACATATATTGGCAGCAGCCATTACAACCGATTTAGATACTTTAAAAACAACTGTATACAACATCACAAATTTTACAAACACACCTGGAAAAGGAATAAGTGGCAATATTGAGAAAAATACGTATTTAATTGGTAATGAAACTTTTATATCCGAAAATGGAATTAATTACAAGCCGCACGTACCGAAAATTAACACACTATCGGACCAAGGTAAAACGCCTGTATTCATTAGTAAAAACAAGGAAATAATTGGGATAATTGGGGTAAATGATGTAGTAAAGCAGGATAGCAAACAAGCCATAGCTGCACTTAAAGCATTCAATATTGATGTAATAATGCTTACGGGCGACAACCAAAAAACAGCACAATACATTGCAAATCAACTGCAATTTTCTAATTTTAAAGCCGGCGTATTGCCCCACGAAAAAGAAATTGAGATATCGAACTTACAAAAACAAGGCAGAATAGTAGGCATGGTTGGCGACGGTATAAACGATGCTCCAGCACTCACAAAAGCAAATGTAGGAATTGCCATAGGTGCAGGAACCGAGATAGCAATAGACTCAGCAGATATTGTACTAATGCGAAGCAGTTTAACAAGTTTAGTTACCATGCTCCAACTGAGCAAAAATGTAATGCAAAATATTAGACAAAATTTATTTTGGGCATTCATTTACAATATTATTGGCATTCCTATTGCAGCAGGAGTATTTTACAGTAGCTTTGGACTCAAACTCAACCCAATGTTTGCAGCTGCTGCCATGAGTTTAAGTTCGGTTACAGTAGTGCTCAACTCACTCCGGCTTTTACGGTTTAAACAAAATACTTTAGCAGCTGAACAACAAATAATTAATACAAAAAATAACATAAATATCATGAAACTAACAGATGGATTTAAACTAGCGTTTAATATTGGTAATAAAAACAATGTTTCAAAACAAATGAAAATTGCCGGAATGACGTGTGGCCATTGTAGTGGACGTGTGGAAAAAGCACTAAATAACTTGCAAGGAGTAAAAGCAAGTGTTGATTTAGCCACTAATAGCGCCACTATTTCGCATCCCAACACCATAACCGACGAAATATTGCGTAATACGGTTGTGAATGCAGGTTACGAAGTGTTGAGTATCGAAGCGCAGTAAAAAACTATTGCATTCGAGCCTTGATAGGTGTTATTAATTTAAAAGAGTGTGAATTTCTACCCATAAAACCCATATCGAATTTTGCATCCGATTCCAAATACACGCTAAATTTACTGTTTTTAGTAGTATTTGTAGCTACATAGCCAAATGAAAAAATCATCATTGAATAATTAGGTTTAAATGCAAAGCGACCTAATTTATAGTCCGAAGTAGGTAAAGTTATTGAATCTAACGACGATTTGTTAGGCAAAACTAAACGCGAAACACTATCGGCCGATTGTGAAATCACAAAGTTGGTTAGGTTATTTGAGTATGCATTTAAATGTAACACAAACATTACTGTATCGCCAACACTAATTGTATCCATTAAAAATTCGCCCTCTGTACTTGTGTATTTAATGTGTAATGAATCACCATTTTGCAAAATTGGTGCTTGCAAAAACGAAATACGTGGTGTATAATTTGATGAAACGTCTAAATTACAGGAACTTAAAATTGGTATAATTATTAAAACAATGCCTACAAGATAAAAACTAATCCTTGAATAGAATTTTGAACGAGAAATAAAATTGAAGTATTTCATAGAAT
>JBMOHZ010000117.1:0-7158 GCA_049317585.1 Paludibacter sp. | reverse complement strand
AAACCGATAAAACCATGTTGCATTATTTAAAGCAATTCGATAATTATGAGAGTCTTAAGTCGGTTGCAAAATCCACTGTTCATCATCTCGAAAAATCGCTGAACGAAAAGTCGGAAACGATACTTACCGATGCCAAATACGGATTTATTGATGGTGCACTTAAGGAAACTTATCTTGTAACTAAGCAAGACCGTCGAAAATCAAAACGTGAATACGATGATATTCTTACGCATCGTTTTTTTGGTTTTCCTATTTTCGTGTTTTTCATGTGGTTAATGTTTCAAGCCACATTTACACTTGGCAGTTACCCCATGGCTTGGATCGATGCTGGTGTTGGTTTATTCTCAAATTGGGTACAACAATCAATGCCAGGCGGTGCACTACGCGATTTATTGGTAAATGGAATAATTGGTGGAGTAGGGGGTGTAATTATTTTCTTGCCTAACATTCTTATTCTCTTTTTCTTTATCTCGCTTATGGAAGATACGGGTTATATGGCTCGTGCTTCGTTTATTATGGATAAACTGATGCATAAAATTGGCCTGCACGGTAAATCATTCATTCCACTTATTATGGGATTTGGATGCAATGTGCCAGCCATTATGGCCACTCGTACACTCGAAAACAAAAAAGATAGGATTTTAACCATGCTTATCACGCCATTTATGTCGTGTAGTGCGCGACTTCCGGTATATGTGCTAATAATTTCGGCAGTTTTTCCAGCTAATCAGGGATTAGTGCTATTTGGGATTTATTTTACGGGTATAATACTAGGTATAATTACAGCGCTGGGCTTCGCAAAGTGGCATTTAAGAAAAAAGATGTTCCTTTTGTAATGGAATTGCCTCCTTATCGTAAGCCTACTTTAAAAAACTCAAGTCTCCACATGTGGTATAAAGGGCGCGAGTATATTAAAAAAATGGGAAATGTAATTCTGATTGCATCAGTGCTTATTTGGGCATTGGGCTATTTTCCTACACATATAACCTATAGCAAGGATTTTGATGCACAAATTAGTAAGGTACAGCATGATAAGTCGTTGAATTTGCAGCAAAAAAACGAATCAATTGCTGTATTAAATAACGAAAAAATTGCAGAGAAACAAGAAAAATCATATATTGGCCAGCTCGGACATGCTATTGAACCAGTCATTGCACCCTTGGGTTTCGATTGGAAAATGGGTGTGAGTATACTAACTGGTTTGGCTGCTAAAGAGGTTGTGGTAAGTACAATGGGTGTATTGTATTTGTCCGAAAATACCTTGGCAAACGATACCGAAACACTTAAAAACAGGATTAAAGAACAAAAACATATTAGTGGTACGCTCAAAGGAAGGGATGTTTTTACACCTCTTGCTTCTATCTCATTTATGTTGTTTATTCTAATTTACTTCCCGTGTGTGGCAGTTATTGCAGCTATTCGCAAGGAAGCTAATTGGCGTTGGGCGCTATTCACTATGGTCTATACCACAGCATTGGCTTGGATTATTGCGTTTGCAGTATATCAAATTGGTTCAATACTGCTGCTGTAAAATCAACTAAAGTATAATAAGTTGTATTTTGAATATTATAAGTTTTGTTGATAATCTTCTAATACCTTTGTCGATTTATCAAAATCTTTTTCAAATACCAACAGACGTAAACCTTCGTTTATGTCACCAAACATGGGCATTAATTCAACAATGTTTTCATTATTAAGTGTTGAATCTATACCGTTTTCGCGCAATAATTCCTGATCGAAAAGAGCTTCCACTACTGTTTCGTAAGTTTTTAATGTAACTAACTTGTCTTCCATAAGGCTTTTGATTTAAAGTAAAATATTGGAGAATCTTCTCTAATAAAACAAGTGAATTACTCAATTTGTTTTGACAAATGTAGTCATTATATACCGAAAAAAATCATTTCGAATATTGTCTTTTTTTTGTTACTTTTGCAACGCTTAAAAATACATGCATGGAAACTGAAAAATTACCCGATCATATCGTTTATACGCCCTCTGTTATCGAATTTGTAACTGTTGCGGCCGAAACTTGTTTGTTTTTGGAGCAGGCAACCGAACAAAGTCGTAAAGAATTTATTCAGCGTTCGGTAAAATTACTTCCTTTTCTGTATTTGAAAGCTTCGTTATTACCGAGTGTCGAAAGTGTTTTTGATGATGTTCCTGAACGATTTGTAACCGAAGAGGATTATTTGTTTGTAAAGGAACAGGTGGAACAATTGTTGGGTGCCGACGATTCGTACTTAGAAGTATTTCATCCGGATATGGCTATCAGTGATACGCCAATTGCAGCTTTTGTATCCGAAGATTTAGCGGATATTTACCAGGAATTAAAAGATTTTGCTGCTAATTATCAAACCATGGATGTGGATATAATGAACGATGCGTTGGTGGTTTGTATCGATGCTTTTGGTCAGCATTGGGGGCAGAAAAACTTAAATGCACTCAAGGCTTTACATGCGGTTCGTTTTAGCGAAAGTTTTAACATAGAAGATGATGAGCAATCAATCGAAAATACAAAATTAAACAGAAACTCATTTCTGAATTTTTTGCACGACGACGATGATTTGAATGAAAATGAACTTATGATGTAATAGCTTTATGTTTAAATCAAAAATATCAAAAGAGGATGTGAATCAGATGCCTATTTCGGTATTTGAAGGAAAAATTACGCTCGTTGATGAAATGTGGCAAGTGAAAGATGCAGTTGCTGTTTTGAAACAAAGTGCATTTTTAGGTGTCGACACCGAAACCAAACCTTCGTTTACGCGTGGTGTACATCATAAAATTTCGTTAGTTCAAATTTCAAGTTTAGAACATTGCTTTCTTTTTCGACTCAATAAAATTGGTTTTCCAAAAGAATTGGCTGACTTATTAGCCGATGAAAATATTATGAAAATAGGACTGGCACTTCGTGATGATTTTGCCGGACTGAATAGGATTCAAAAGTTTAAACCAGCCAACTTTGTTGATATACAGTCTATTGCTCGCGAGTATGGAATTTTGGAACTTAGCTTGCAAAAAGTATATGCGTTGATTTTTGGTCATAAAATATCGAAGTCGCAGCAACTTACAAACTGGGAAAGCACAACGCTGAGCGAACAACAACAACGATATGCGGCTACCGACGCTTGGGCTAGTTTAATTATATACATGCAATTGATACACGAGGAAAAATTGAGTAAAAAACAAGTTGATTTACTCCTTGCAGAGGCCAATGCGGCTCAAATTGCCCAACAACAGGCTGCGGCATTGCTCAAAGCCAATCAGGAAAAGTAAAACAGATTGACTAATGGAGGTGAAAATTGAACAATCGTGGAAAACTGTTTTGAAGGATGAGTTTACATCAAACTATTTTTTGGAACTTACTAACTTTGTGCGCAACCAATATGCTCAAAATAAAGTTTTTCCGTCCGGAAAAGATATATTTAATGCTTTCGACTGCTGCCCGTTTGATAAAGTAAAAGTGGTTATTATTGGCCAGGATCCATATCACAATGTGGGACAAGCTCACGGACTATGCTTTTCGGTTAACGATGGCATTGAGTTTCCTCCATCTTTGGTGAATATTTTTAAAGAAATTGAACGTGATTTGCAAATTAAAATGCCCTTAAGTGGTAATCTTACTCGCTGGGCTGAACAAGGCGTATTGTTGCTTAATGCTACGCTTACCGTAGAAGCACACAAAGCAGGTTCGCATCAAGGCAAAGGTTGGGAAAAATTTACCGATGCAGCCATACGCGCCCTTAGCGAACAACGCCAGGGAATAGTGTATCTTTTGTGGGGAAATTACGCTCAACAAAAAGCATCGTTTGTCGACCAATCTAGAAATTTGGTTCTCAAATCAGTTCATCCTTCACCATTATCGGCTTACAGAGGGTTTATAGGCTGTGGCCATTTTTCGGCAACAAATCAGTATTTGAAATTAAATAATAAATCAGAAATTAATTGGTAAAGTTCACCAATAACTTTATGAACTTTATAACTTTACAAACTTTATAACTTTACAAACTTTTAAAAAAAATGGCTTTACAAGAAGAATTTGAATCGCAAGGAAATTTTCTATTTCGTTATAGAAGTACTTTACCAATTGTTTTGGTAGCTGCAGGAATATGGGTATTTGTATTTAATAGACTCTCTATTAATTATGAAGCATTGGTTAATTATTCACTTTTAGAATATATTAGTCTTGTAGTTTCGTTTTTTGGATTTGCAATCCGGATTTATGCAGTAGGGCATACACCAGCAAAAACCTCTGGTAGAAATACAAAAGTTGGCCAGTTGGCAGAGGAGTTAAATACAACTGGAATTTATTCAATAATACGTCATCCACTTTATTTTGGTAATTTTTTTATGTGGTTAGCCGTTGCATTATTATGCGAGCAAGCTTGGTTTGTGGGTTTCTTTATTTTAGCCTATTGGTTTTATTATGAACGTATTATGTATGCCGAAGAGCAGTTTTTACGTCGTAAGTTTGGAGCAGTTTATACAGAATGGGCAGCTGTAACACCTGCATTTATTCCTTCGTTACATCAATTTGTTAAACCAAAATACTCATTTAGTATTAAGAAAGTTCTTAAAAAGGAAAAGAATGGTTTATTAGCAATTTTCTTTTTGCTATTTATGTTTCATAATATTGGTTATAGTATTGAACAAAAAGAAGTTGCTGTTAATTGTAATTGGATTTGTTATGCTACCATTGCTTCGGGAATAATCTATTTAATTCTAAAAGGACTAAAGAGAACTAGTATTTTAAACCAAGAAGGAAGATAATTATTTACAATTCAAAATTTTCAATTGATTTAATATAAAATGTCATTAGAATCAGAAATACAACGCAGGCGTACGTTTGCCATTATCAGTCACCCCGATGCGGGAAAAACAACGCTTACCGAAAAGCTTTTGCTGTTTGGTGGTGCAATTCACGTAGCCGGAGCTGTAAAATCGAATAAAATTAAAAAAACAGCTACATCCGACTGGATGGAAATTGAAAAACAACGTGGAATATCGGTTGCCACATCAGTTATGGGTTTTGAGTATCGCGATTATAAAATCAATATTCTGGATACTCCTGGTCACCAGGATTTTGCTGAAGATACGTATCGCACCCTTACAGCCGTCGACAGCGTTATTATTGTAGTTGATACTGCCAAAGGTGTGGAGGCTCAAACGCGTAAACTTATGAGTGTATGCCGCATGCGTAATACGCCTGTAATGATATTTGTAAATAAAATGGACCGCGAAGGGAAAGAAGCTTTTGACTTGCTCGATGAACTTGAGGCTGAATTGGGTATTAATGTTCGTCCGTTAAGTTGGCCTATCAATCAAGGTTTTGCCTTTAAGGGTGTTTATAATATTTACAAAGATAATTTGGAGCTTTATACACCTAATAAACAAACTGTAAGTGAGTCGGTTAAGGTTGAGGTGAATAGCAAGGATTTGGATGAGTTGGTTGGTGAGCGCGATGCCGCAAAACTGCGCGAAGATATGGAATTAATTCATGGCGTTTACGACGAGTTTGATGTAGAAAAATACCTTGCCGGACAGTTGGCTCCTGTATTTTTTGGAAGTGCATTGAATACTTTTGGCGTGAAGGAATTGTTGGATTGCTTTGTCGAAATTGCACCATCACCTCGTGCTATCATGTCGCAAGAACGCGAAGTAAATCCTTATGAGGATGCATTTTCGGGCTTTGTTTTTAAAATTCATGCCAATATGGATCCTAATCATAGGAGCTGTATTGCATTTATAAAAATTTGCTCCGGCAAATTTGAACGAAACGTCAATTACAAACACATTCGTCACGGTAAAATGATGCGTTTCTCTTCGCCAACAGCATTTATGGCTCAGAAAAAAGAAACCGTTGATGAAGCTTTTGCCGGCGATATTGTAGGTTTACCCGATACAGGAACCTTCAAAATTGGCGATACGTTGACCAGTGGCGAAAACCTTCATTTCAAAGGTATACCAAGCTTTTCGCCCGAAATGTTTAAATACATTGAAAATGCCGATCCAATGAAAACCAAACAGTTGGACAAAGGTATTAATCAATTGATGGACGAAGGTGTGGCACAGTTATTTCACAATCAGTATAATAATCGCAAAATTATTGGTACAGTAGGTCAGTTGCAGTTCGAAGTAATTCAGTACCGCTTACTTCACGAGTATGGCGCACAATGCCGCTGGGAGCCTATTTCGCTTTACAAAGCATGTTGGATTGAAAGCGACGATGCGGTAGAACTTGATAACTTTAAAAAGCGTAAAGCGCAGTACATGGCCGTGGACAAAGAAGGACGTGATGTGTTTTTAGCCGACTCAGGTTACGTGTTACAAATGGCTCAAAACGATTTTAAAAACATACGATTCCATTTCTCGTCGGAATTTTAGTGAGTATCAAACGTTTGCTTGTACGGATTTTTAATATGTTTGATATTGCGGAAATGCAAAGGTACAGCGAAGTTATCTCTCGCCGCTGCAAAATCATAACCACTTAACCATTAATCATTAATCTTGGTCAGTAAAGATGTGTTTGTAAGCTTCGTAGAGATAATTAATTGAGGTATAAGTTTATAAAATATCCTTTATAAGAAGCTGAATTTCTTTATCTGAAATTGTGTCTTTTGTTCCTTTACTATAAATTGTAAACAACAAAACCGACTCATCTGATACTTTCACATAAGTTAAAACTCTTGCACCTCCACTTTTTCCTTTGCCTTTTGACGCAATTGAAATTCGAATTTTATAAATATCGTTACCAAGATGTTTGCCTAAGGTTGGATTTAAAGCTAACTCATCAAATAAGTTTGATAATTCGGAGCTTAATGAAGCATATTTTTTAATAAGTTTTTTTGCTTCTCTTTTAAAATGGTCAGTTAGCAGTATGTTGTAACTCATTCAAAAACTGTTTTGAGGTAGTTGTTTTTAGATTTCCTTTTTTGAATTGCGATACCTCTTTCAAACCTACTTTGATAGATTCAACAACTTGTAATTTAGAGGTTTCGTCATAAGACTCTACTTTCTTAACATAGCTTAAATGCTTTACCAACTCCATAAAATGACTATATGAAGTATCATTAATATACACCGTAAGTTGTTTCATAATTCCTGTTTTTTGTTTAGTTTATATCCGCTTGCAAAGTTATATCTTTTTTCTTTTTAAAC
>JBMOHZ010000116.1:0-7225 GCA_049317585.1 Paludibacter sp. | reverse complement strand
TCGTGGATGAAGAATTTGATGAGTTATATCAAAATTTCGATAACACCTTTTTACAGTTATTCCCTGACTTTGTAGGAAAAGTCAATGAATTATTGAATGAAAATGATAGATTCGTGCTGAAGATGGGAGACTCGCTTAATCCTGAACTTAGAATAATAGCTCTTATTCGCTTGGGTATAAGCGATGGAATTAAAATTTCACAATTTTTGCGTTATTCATTAACTACTGTATATAATTACCGCACTAAAACAAAAAACAGAACTTACCTACAGAAAGAAGAATTTGACAATAGGATATCACATATCCATTAACATTACAGTTTTCCGCTGAACGAAGTCATGCTTTTTTAAAAATATTTATTTCACAAATTTACTAATATTTATATCTCAAAGAATACTATACTTTCCACTAATATTGTTGTTTATATTATTTTCTAGTGCTGAATTGCTACCAGATAATAACGATGAGTTTGGAGTTAAGTGATTTCATAAGGCATTCAATTTGATGAGTAAATGATTCAATTAGCATTATTTTGATTGGCAAAAATAATCATAATATATTAAATTGGTACACGCATATTATTCATAATAAGTACGTTACATTCAATTTTGTTTGTAGTAATTGTAGTAATATGAACGACATTATATTCTTGAAGTTTTTATAGAAAATATAGTTGATTTTTTAAATTTTGAGATACAATAGTGATACGATTCAAAAGCCTTAGAATAGATGTTCTAGAATTTGTAATAATAAATAGTATAACACTAGTAATAAATACGATAGCTCATGTTTGTTTTTTGGAATAACTATAAAGCCTAAGCCACTCATTAAATAACTAAAATTAACTTATATGGATACAAAATAAATATAATATAACACTTGGGCGTGCTGTTGAAAACTTTTAGCTGCCTATTTAGCGCTATTACATTTAAAATCATTATTTTTGCAAAAAAAAGTGCCTCATGGGTCGAAAATTGCAATATCAACTTGACGATGACTCCACGGATTTAATTGCTCGTTACGAACAATTTGTGGCTGGTAAAGGTCCCGGATATTTCGATGTGGAAGAGCTTGAAACTATCGTTGATTATTTCTTACGCAGAGGAAAAGCCAAAGAGAGTTCCAAAGTGCTCGACTTGGGTATGCGCCTGCATCCCGGAAACTCAAGCTTACATATAAAACGTGCTAAAATTTACCTGGCACTTGGCGAAACGCAAAAGGCTATGCGCATTCTTGATAATCTTAGTGAAAGTACCGAGTATGAACTTATGTTGCTAAAAGCGGAAGCGCTGATTAAGTCGGGACGCCATAAAGAAGCCGAAAAAGTATGTATAGAGATAATTGATAACGAAGTTGATGATATTGATAATATTAGTATCGATATTGCATTTATATATATTGCCGATTTAAATATAGAAAATGCATTGCATTTTCTGAAAATTGGCGATAAATATAATGATAAAAATGTAGACTTGTTATTTGAACTTGCTTTTTGCTACGAACAACTTGCTGATTCGGCAATGGCTATCGATACTTATAACCGAATAATAAATATTGACTCGTTTTTGCCTGAAGCGTGGTTTAATTTGGGTCAAGTATACTTTGTGCAACAGGAATTTCAGAAATCCCTTACTGCTTATGATTTTGTAATGGCAATTAACGAGAACGATTCATTAGCTTGTTTGCAAAAAGCACATGCTCATTTTCAACTCGAACAATATCAGCAGGCTTGCGATGCTTATGCCGATTATGGTAAAATGACTGGCGAAAACTGGCAAACACAACTTTTTATAGGCGAGAGTTATGAAAAAATGGAACGCTACGATGAGGCTATAGAATTTTACAACCAATCATTAATAGAAAA
Organism: Paludibacter sp.; assembly: GCA_049317585.1. Taxonomy (GTDB): domain Bacteria; phylum Bacteroidota; class Bacteroidia; order Bacteroidales; family Paludibacteraceae; genus Paludibacter. Next base: position 5,361 of record JBMOHZ010000116.1, on the reverse strand, counting down.
GCCTGAAAATTACGATGCATTAACGGGTATAGCTATATGCTTGTTAGAAAAGGAACAGTTCGAGGAGAGTTTGGTTTACTCACAGCGTGCACTAAAACAACATGAGGATGCTCCTGACGCATGGGTTTATTTAGCCGAAGCTTTAATTGGACTTGATAATTTGGATGATGCCTTATTGGCCTATCTTAAGTCAATTACAATCGAATCGAATCAACCTGATACACTTATGGCAATAGCCAATATTTGTATGGATAAGGGCGAATGGAAAACGGCTTTGGAGTATTATTTGGCTGCTTACGAATTAGATAACACATTGGAATTTATCGATTTATTTATAGCAGTTGCATTTTTTAAAAACGATAACATTAGCGCTTCCAGAATTTACTTGAAAAAAGCAAGTGCTCTAAGTTTGGATGCTGAACGTTTGTTTTTTGAGGTTTGCGACGATGCCAACTCGGCAGACTTTGAGCTCTAAATATATAGTAATGTAATAATTAACTTTTCAGAAAATGCTAAAAAAGATTATCTTATTTTTCTCGATTATTATTTTTGCATCAAATGTAAATGCACAAGAAAATTTACAACCTGAAGTTGCCGATACGATTAGTTTAATTCAGCAAGTGGAGCATTGGTACGATAATAATATGAATTACACCAGCATCACCATACTAATGGCAGCCGAGAGTTCTATTCTACCTGTTCCTTCCGAAATGGTTATTCCACCTGCAGTTTATGTAGCTATGAAACCCGGAAGTGATTTAAGTATTTTTTGGATAATTATTTTTGGTACTTTGGGTGCATTAATTGGTGCTTCGTTTAATTATATAATGTCGATGTGGCTTGGCCGTCTTTTGATTTATAAATTTGCGGATAGTAAAATTGGTAAATTGCTCATGTTGAGCAGTGATAAAATCAAAAAAAGCGAAAAATTTTTCAACGATCATGGTAAAACATCTACTTTTATTGGACGATTAATACCTGTTGTTCGTCACCTAATTTCAATTCCAGCTGGTTTGGCACGCATGAATTATTTGAGTTTTTTACTTTACACATTCTTGGGTGCCGGATTATGGAATATTATTTTGGCAGGTTTGGGTTATGTGGCTGGTGAAAACCGCGATTTGATAAATACCTATAGTCATGAGTTTTCGTATGCTTTCTTGGCAATTGGAGCTATTTTAGTAGTTTGGTTGGTTTTTAAAAGCATAAAGAAAAAATAAATTATGCAGCATTACGGCTTAATTGGTTATCCTCTCGGTCATTCATTCTCAAAACGTTTTTTTACCGAAAAATTTGAAAATGAAGCTATTGATGCTTCCTACGAAGCATATCCTATTGATAATATACAGAAATTCAGCAGTTTAATTAGTGAAGTTGAACTTAATGGATTGAACGTAACTATTCCGTACAAAGAGCAGGTAATTTCATTTTTGAATGAATTAGATGCTGATGCAGCCAAAATTGGAGCTGTGAATGTTATTAAATTCGTACACGAAAATAAAACGCTTACACTCAAAGGCTTTAATACCGATGCCATTGGATTCGAAAACTCAATTCGTCCGTTTGTAAAATCGCATCATACCAAAGCATTGATTCTTGGAACAGGTGGCGCTTCCAAAGCTATAAAGTTTGTTCTCCAAAAATTAGGTATCGAAACGGTTTATGTTTCACGCACACCATCTGATGGTCAGTTTACGTATAGTGAACTAAATGAGCAGATTATGTTGGAGTTTACAGTAATTGTAAATGCCTCTCCTGTAGGAACTTTCCCTAATGCAGATGTTTGTCCAGCTATTCCGTACCAATTTCTATCCGATAAACACTTGTTGTATGATGTAGTGTACAATCCTGCCGAAACGCTTTTTCTGAAAAAAGGCCGAGAGCATGGCGCAGTTGGTTTAAATGGTGAGCGTATGCTCGTGGAACAAGCACTAGCTTCATGGGAAATTTGGAATAGATGATAAAAGTGCGATTTAAATAACTAAAACAAAGTCCCCGTAAATGCATCTGATTGTGGCTTTACCGTTTCGTTTCCTATCATTGCTAAAAATTCCGTTTCCGAAACTAATTTCACGCCAAGGTTTTCAGCCTTTTTGAGTTTCTCAGGCCCCATGTTTTCGCCAGCCAAAATAAACGAGGTTTTTGCAGATACGCTACCTACGTTTTTCCCACCATTTTGTTCAATAATGGTTTTGTATTCGTCGCGTGAGTGTTTACTGAAAGTGCCGCTAATTACAATGGATAATCCACTGAGGGTATTACCTGTTGGCTGAAGCTTTTCTTCAGATAGCGACATTTGCAATCCAATGGCTTTTAGTCTATTTACAATTTCAATATTCCGTTCGTCTGCAAAGTATTTCTGAACACTTTGAGCAATGCGTTCGCCAATTTCGTCCACCGAAATTAATTCGTCGAAAGTTGCGGTTTCTAATTTTTCGATTGTTTTAAATGCATAAGCCAGTTTTTTGGCTATAGTTTCGCCTACAAAGCGAATACCCAACGCAAAAACCACCCGTTCGAATGGAATTTCTTTGGATGCTTCATACGAACTTTTAATATTAACGGCCGATTTATTTCCAAGTCGTTCAAGGCGAGCTAAGTCAGGCACTTTTAGTTCGTAAATGTCAGCAATATTTTGCAAAAGCTTATTTTCGTATAGTAAAGCAATCGTTTCGCTGCCTAGCCCATCAATGTTCATGGCCTTACGACTTACAAAATGTTCCATTTTGCCTTTTATCTGAGGAGCACACCCATTTTCGTTCGGACAATAATGGGCAGCTTCACCTTCAATTCGAATAAGACTGGAGCCACACTCGGGGCACGTTTTAATAAACTGAACTTTATCGCCAATAAGCAAACGTGCATCCAAATCTACTGCTGTGATTTTTGGAATAATTTCACCTCCTTTTTCAACAAAAACCTTATCGCCAATATGTAAATCGAGCGAAGCAATAATGTCGGCATTGTGAAGTGAAGCTCGTTTCACTGTTGTGCCCGAAAGCTGTACGGGGTCGAGATTAGCAACTGGCGTTACGGCTCCTGTTCTACCAACTTGATACGAAACAGAATTGAGTCGGGTAACTGCTTTTTCGGCCTGGAATTTAAAAGCAATAGCCCAACGAGGCGATTTGGCTGTGAATCCCAGGTTTTTTTGTTGAAGCAATGAGTTTACTTTTAGTACAATGCCATCAGTAGCCACAGGTAAATTTTTTCGTTCGCTGTCCCAGTAATTAATAAAATCAAATACTTCCTGTAAACTTTGACAAACACGAGTAGCATCTGAAATTTTAAAACCCCACGAATGTGCTGCTTTTAAGTTCTCAGAATGCAAATCAGCAGGCAAGTTTTCGCCCAGCATATAGTATAAATAGGCATCCAATTTTCGTTGTGCTACAACGGTCGAATTTTGGAGTTTCAGCGTGCCAGAAGCTGCATTACGTGGATTCGCAAAAAGCTGTTCTTCCTGTGATTCACGTTCGCGATTTAACTCATCAAATACCGACCAAGGCATCAAAATCTCACCACGTATTTCGAATTTTTCAGGAAAACTGCCTTGAAGGCGTAGTGGGATACTTCGAATAGTTTTTACATTAGCAGTTACATCATCGCCTTTTTCGCCATCGCCACGTGTCACAGCTCGTACAAGCAAACCTTTTTCGTATGTTAACGATATGGAAGTACCATCGTATTTTAGTTCGCAAACCAATTCAAAATCTTCGTTCAGCGCTTTGCGAACTCGTTCGTAAAAATCCTGCACTTCACCTTCGGAATATGTATTGCCAAGCGAAAGCATGGGGTAGGAGTGAGCTACTTGTTCAAATCCCGAAACGCTATCGCTTCCAACGCGTTGTGTGGGCGAATTGGGGTCGAAAAATTCTGGATGTTGATTTTCAAGCTCCTGTAATTCGTGTAGTTTCTTATCAAAATCGAAATCGCTAATGGTAGGCGCCGAAAGCACATAGTAATTATAATTGTGTTGTTCCAACTCGCGACGAAGCGATTCTATTTTTTGTTTCATGATTTCATTTTTTTACCGACCACAAATATATACATAAGTTTGAAATGGAACAATAATATTTGTATTTTAAATCTTTTAAATTGCTATATTTTTTGATAGTTTGCTTACAAATTTTATTGCAATGTGGAAAAATTTCGTTAATTTTGTGGTCGATTTTCAATCGTATAAAATAAGCTGAATATCAATCAATTAAAATATTAAATAAAATTATTTACGTATGAAACCAATGACTAAAAGTCCGCTACAGGTTGCACGTGCTACCTACCAGCCAAAATTACCGGCGGCATTAAAAGGCAATGTGGTATTAAAAGAAGGTGCTGCTACTGAATCGGTAGCCGATCAGGCCGACATTAAAGCTCTTTTTCCGAATACTTACGGTATGCCGTTAATCACTTTCGAAGCCGGTGAAACGAAAGCAAATCCAGTAGTTGGAGTAGGTGTTATTCTTTCGGGCGGACAAGCTCCTGGAGGCCACAATGTTATTTCGGGATTGTTCGACGGCTTAAAAGCGCTGAATCCTGACAATAAATTATACGGATTTTTAGGTGGACCAAGTGGATTAGTTGATCATAGTTATATTGAACTTACCGAAGCTATTGTTAAAGAATACCGCAATACGGGTGGTTTTGATATTATTGGTTCAGGTCGTACCAAATTGGAAGAAGATGCGCAATACGACAAAGGAGAAGAAATATGTAAAAAATTAGGTATTAACGCAATTGTTGTTATTGGTGGTGATGATTCGAATACAAATGCCTGTGTATTAGCCGAATATTACAAACAAAAAAATACTGGAATTCAAGTAATTGGCTGTCCTAAAACCATTGATGGTGACCTTAAAAACGAGATGATTGAAACTTCGTTTGGTTTTGATACTGCTTGTAAAGTTTATTCCGAACTTATTGGTAATATCCAACGCGATGCTAACTCTGCTAAAAAATACTGGCACTTTATCCGCCTAATGGGTCGTTCGGCTTCGCATATTACATTGGAATGTGCTCTTCAGAGTCAACCAAATATTTGTATTGTATCCGAAGAAGTTGAAGCTAAAAACATGACTTTGAAAGATGTAGTTGACGAAATTACTTCTGTAATTGTAAATCGTGCTAATTTTGGATTGAATTTTGGTACAATTCTTATTCCTGAAGGATTAATTGAGTTTATTCCTGCCATGAAAAACCTGATTTCGGAATTGAACGATTTATTGGCTCACAACGATGATTTTAATGCGCTTGAACAGATGACGAAAAACGACAGTATGTAAAAGGAATGTTGAGCGCCGGCAGTCGCGATGTATATAGTAGTTTACCCAAGGGAATTGCCAAACAATTAACCCTAGATCG
>JBMOHZ010000115.1:0-7286 GCA_049317585.1 Paludibacter sp. | reverse complement strand
CTTGGGGAAAACGAACTACTACTGGTGGGGCAATTACAGCAATAAGTGGCACTAACTCAAGTACATTTACACCAACTAGTACTAATTTAGGTGGAGCGGGAACGTATTATGTGGTTTGTACTTCTACACCCACTTATGGTTCGGCAACGGTGTCGAACGAAGTTACGGTAACTGTTAATGCTTTACCAGCTATCAGTGGTCAATCAACGGCATTACAAAATGTCTGTTTGAACGGTACAGCCGCAGCCATGACTGTAACAGCCACTGGTGCAAATATAACCTATCAATGGTACAGCAATACAACTGCAAGCAATACAGGTGGAACTACATTGGGAACAGCCACTGGCGCACAAACCAGTAGCTATACGCCATTAACTACAACAGCTGGCACAAAATATTATTATTGTATCGTATCTGGGACTTGTACACCAGCAGTAACAAGTGCAGTTTCGGGAGCAATAACAGTAATCGCCGTTCCAACAATCAGCAGTTTCACTCCAACTTCGGGTACTGTAGGCACAACGGTAACAATAACGGGTACCAACTTTAACACTACGGCAGGCAATAACAGTGTTTACTTTGGTGCCACAAAAGCAAGTGTTTCGGCGGCTACTGCTACTTCACTTACTGTTACCGTGCCTACCGGAGCATCGTTCGAAAAAATATCGGTAACTAATCTATCGAATAATTTAAATGCCTATTCTTCAAAACCTTTTATCACAACATTCAGTGGTGCGTCAACCTTAGCAGCCGGTAGTTTTGCTACTAAAGTGGATTTAACTACTGGAAGCTCACCGTACGATGTGGTATCAGGTGATTTTGATGGTGACGGAAAAGCGGATGTTGTTGTAACGAATATGTCAAGTGCAAACATTTCAATATATCGAAATACCAGTACGAGTGGAAATGTGTCATTTGCCACTAAAGCTGATGTCGCAACTGGTTCAAGTCCATTCAGGGCGGCTGTAGGCGATATTGATGGCGATGGAAAACTTGATTTGGTTGTACCTAATTATATTTCAAACACGGTATCGGTTTATCTAAATACTAGTACAAGTGGAGCCATATCGTTTGCTACAAAGGTGGATATTACTTCCTTGTCAGGGCCTGTGGCTGTTGCAATAGGTAATTTGGACGGTGATGGAAAACCCGATTTGGCAATTGTATGTACTCTAAATAATACAATTTCATTGATTCGAAATTTAAGTACAGTTGGCGTTTTGTCATTTTCAGCTAAAACAATTTTGACGTCCAATACTGCTCCATATCATATTTGCATGGGCGATATTGATGGCGATGGATTAGCTGATTTGGCTGTTGCCAATAATATGTCGACCTCTCCAGTGATTTCCGTTTTCCGAAATACAAACACGGTGGCTGATGTGTTGTCGTTTGCAACGAAGGTTGATTTCACTTCAACTACAGGACTACAAAGTATAGTGATTGGCGATTTAGATGGCGACAACAAACCCGATATTGGAGCTGGGGGAAATGCAGCAACATTATTTCGAAATACTAGTACTTCTGGTACAATTTCTTTCGCAGCAAAAAGTGATATTGCAGCTACTCCGAGCCCTTATAATATAACTTTTTCGGATATCAATGGTGATGGAAAATTAGATGTCTTAACTTCAAATCTTAGTAATAAGGTTTCTGCCTTGATAAATACATGTACATCAGGCAATTTATCATTCTCATCGGAAGTACAATATACAGCTGGACAATCGGGCCGTTCAATTCATGTTTGTGATATTGATGGCGATGGGAGACCCGACGTTACAGTGGCAAATTCGGGCTCAGATTCATTCTCAGTGTTACGAAACACCATAATTCCTGCACCTACTATCAGCAGTTTCACCCCAACTTCGGGTGCTATAGGCACAACGGTAACAATAACCGGCACTAACTTTAATACTACTACAAGCAATAATATTGTGTATTTTGGTGCCACAAAAGCCAGTGTATCTGCGGCTACTGCTACTTCGCTTACTGTTACAGTGCCTACAGGAGCAACGTTCGAGAAAATAACGGTAACAAATTTGTTTAATAATTTAACTGCTTATTCTTCAAAACCATTTATAACAACATTCAGTGGTGCATCAACCATAGCGGCTGGTAGTTTTGCTACTAAAGTGGATGTTGCAACAGGAGGTTCACCTTACGATATAATTACGGGCGATTTTGATGGTGATAGGAAAGTAGATGTTGCAACTGTTGCTATGGCTGATGGAAATATCTGTATATATCGCAATACAAGCACCAGCGGTACAGTTTCATTTGCAACTAGAGCCGATATTGCCACAGGAAGTAACCCGTATCATTTGGCAGTAGGCGATTTTGATGGTGATGGAAAACTTGATTTGGCAGTTACTAATTTTAATGCGAGCACAATTTCAGTGCTTCGAAACACCAGTAGCAGCGGAAGTATCTCATTTGCTGCTAAAGTTGATTTGGCAACAGCCGCCAATCCAATTTCATTAACTGTTGGTGATTTTGATGCCGATGGCAAACCTGATATAGCAATTGTTAATTTCAGTCCGGCATTGGTATCCATTTTTCGTAACTTGTCATCATCGGGAAGCATATCTTTTGATACAAAAATTGACCTTACGGCAGTTACTACGCCCTATCACATTACGTCCGGTGATGTTGACGGTGATGGATTAACCGATTTAGTTTATGCAAACTCAAGTGGATCTGTTATATCAACCTATCGAAATACGAATACAACAAGAGGAGTGATGTCGTTTGCAGCAAAAGCCGATTTTGCAACGAATGCACAGAGTCGTAGAGTGGCTATTGGCGATTTAGACAACGATGGAAAACCTGATATTGTTGTTTCAGGAAGTAGTGCTACAGTAATGAGAAATACCAGTACTTCTGGTGCTATTTCATTGGCAGCCAAAAGTGATGTAACGTCAGGTGCATCACCCCTTAAAGTGGCAGTTACCGATATGAATGGAGACGGAAAGCTGGATATTGTTACTGTAAGCGAAACTGGTTCTTATGCATCTGTTTTGTTAAATACATGTTCATCTGGAACAATTTCGTTCAATACGAATGTAGATTACACAGTGGGCAATACTGGCAGAGCTGCTGCGGTAGCCGATATCGATGGCGATGGTAAACCCGATATTGCGGTGGCAAATTCAAGTTCTAATTCCTTCTCCGTATTACGAAACACCATAACACCAACTCCAACTATCAGTTCATTTACTCCAACCATTGCAGGTTCGGGAACTACCATAACCATTACAGGAACAAATTTCACGGGAGCCACGGCAGTGAGTTTTGGGGGTACAGCAGCTACTTCATTCAGTGTAGTTTCGGCCACCAGCATTACAGCTGTGGTGGCTGCAGGTACTTCGGGAAGTGTAAGTGTAACTACACCTGGAGGTACAGCAACTTTGGCAGGATTTAGCTTTGCGAATGTGCCTGTACTAAACGCCACAACATCAGCAACAACGATTACAGCCACATCGGCCGTAAGTGGTGGAAATATTACCAGCGATGGAGGAGCCTCAGTAACCGCTCGCGGTGTTTGCTGGAGTATATCTCAAAACCCGACAGTGTCAGATAGCAAAACCACAAATGGAACAGGAACAGGAGTATTTACGAGTAATTTAAGCGGACTTACTTCGGGCACTGTTTATTATGTGCGTGCTTATGCAACAAATACAGCAGGCACAGGTTATGGAACACAGGTAAGTTTTACATATTCTGCTTTGGATATCAACACTTCGTCATTCAGCAATCCGTCGGTAGTTGATGTGGTGGTAACCAACGGAACAACCCTCAACTGTAATGGCAGCGATAACAGTTTCCACAGTATTACCGTTCAACCAGGAGGTAAACTTACACTTAACGACACAAAAACCCTGAATGCAGGTAGTCTGGTACTCGAAAGCAGTGCCAGTGGAACAGCTACATTTATTGATGGTAATACAGGCGAAACACCACCAGCTGTAACAGCTACTGTGAAACAATACCTCACTTCAGGTCGTAATTGGTATATCGCTACACCATTATCCAATGCTACTACAAGTGCATTTAGCACAGCGGGGTCAATATTGTACTACAATGAGCCAACAGCAGAGTGGTTAGAGCCAGTTACAGGCAGTACACTTAATCCACTCCGAGGTTATATCTCGGCTTTGACAAGTACTACAGGCGCTATATCATTTACAGGTACGTTGAATTCAGGTGCAAAATCAATCACACTAACCCGTACAGCAGGAAAAGACAAAGAAGGTTTTAATCTGGTTGGTAATCCATACCCATCGTATGTAAGCTGGGACGATGCTACAAAAACCAATTTGGAAAACACCATTTGGTATCGTACGCAAAACGGATTAACTGCGTATGTGTTTGATACATACGGGTCAATATCGGGCATTGGAACAAATAATAATGGAACTGCTGCAGTTACAGGTACAATTCCTCCAATGCAATCGTTCTGGGTACGTGTAGTACCTGGACAGGCAACAGGTTTGCTTGCATTTACAAATGCTATGCGTTCGCACGGAGAATCCGGCAACAGATTGAAAGCACCTTCAGCAGTCAATGTTTCACAGAGCGTACTGCGGCTTCAGGTAAGTAATGGAACGAATGCCGATGAAACAATTTTGTTGTTCAATGCCAATGCATCAAACTTATACGATATTTACGATTCGCCAAAAATGAGTAATGCAAATATAGCTATACCTGAGCTATTTACGATGGCTGGTAGCGAAAGAGTTGCTATAAATGGCATGAGTGAACTAAGCAGTAGTTTGATAATACCACTGGGATTCACAAATCTAAAAAACGGAACAAATACCTTTACAATCAAATGTTCTTATTATAGCAATATTAGTGAAGGTACACGTTTGTTTTTACGCGACAATACAACCGGAATAATTACGGATTTAACAACAAATGCTTCGTATAGCTTTACCTCCGATGCGTATAACGATACGAAACGTTTTGAAATTGTTGCCAGCAGAATTGTTTCAAGCAGTATTAAACTCAATGGCACGCTCGAAAAGTTACTGGTTTACACATCAGGAAATGCTTTATTGCATGTAGAAACACTAAAAGCCGGCAACAGGATAGAGACTTGTAAGATAACTGATATGCAGGGTAAGGTTTTATTAATAAATGCCATAAATAGACCGAAATGTGATTTGTCAATTCAGTTACCGGTAGGAATGTATTTGGTAGTAACAAAAACCAACGAAGGAAAATATACAAATAAAATAGGAATCAAATAAATCAGAAATTAAAAACAGAATGAATATGAACACAGAAAATTTAATTATTAACAAAAAGAGATACATAGCTCCCGAAATTGAATATGTAAAAATGGATACGGAAATATCGCTGCAATTGCAGTCACATCCACCATATCCTGCAAACGAAGCATCAATAAATCAAACAAACAACATAGAAAAGCCTTTTTTCACATAATTTCGTTTTAACGCATTCAGATTTTATTGTATCTTTGTTAAATAAATAGAAAACGAAGTTAGCGTTTTGGTTGTTGCTTACAGCCAAAACGTTAGCTTCTTTTATGTGTTCTATTACAATTCCATTTTAATACATTTAATATGCGTAAATCTATTGCATCCATTATGTGGATATCTATTGCTGCTTCGGTTCTTACAATTGGTCTGAAATGGTTTGCCTTTTCTATCACTGGTTCGGTTGGTTTTATGTCCGACGCTATGGAGTCGGGTATAAACCTGATAGCTGGTATTGTGGCTTTTTACTCGCTTACGGTAGCTGCCCGCCCTGCCGACAAAGAGCATCCATTCGGACATGATAAAGCCGAATACTTTTCGAGCCTTGCCGAAGGCGTTTTGATTGTAATTGCTGCGTTTGGAATTGCCTACGCCGCCATCAACCGCTTATATCATCCGCAACCGCTGGAGTCGCTGGATTATGGAATGTTATTATCGGTTGCAGCTACGCTAATCAACTTTATCACTGCACGTATATTATTGTACTTTAGCAAAAAACACAATTCAATTACCATCGAAGCGGATGCACATCATTTAATGACGGATGTGTGGACTACGGTGGGTATTATTGCCGGAATATTTTTGGTGAAGCTTACAGGTTGGCAATTGCTCGACCCTATTATGGCTATTTTAGTGGCAATAAGTATAGTTTATACAGGAATAAAATTGATTATCCGGTCGATGGATGGATTAATGGATTCGCGACTTTCGGAAAAAGAAATGGTTCTGATCAGGGAAGTGCTCGACCGCTATAAGTCGGAAGAAATTGATTACCATGCACTTTATACACGCCGAGCTTCGGCAAAACAGTTCATCACGTTTCATTTGTTATTTCCGGGCGATTATACAGTTGAAAAAGCGCATGAACTTACCAAAAAAATAGAAGCAGAGCTTAAAACCCTGCTTCCTTATTCCGATGTTTTTATTCATGTAGAGCCAATGAACGATCCCGATGCTTTTGACGATTGTTTGTAAAAATGAGAAAATATAAAATAAAAATACCAAAATTCAAATTATTGATTATATTTGTACGCTGATTAACTCAAAAAAACTGATAATCAGCATTAAAAAAGATATGTTCACCAATTAAATCATTGCATCATGAAAATTATTAAATGGTTAGGTTATCTTTCAGTTGCATTAGGCACTTTGTTACTTTTGGCAGGTATTATCAGTCAACTATTCACTCTAAATTTATTTTCGGTTCAGCACAATGTTAGCTTTATTCATACAGCTAACGGCTTGTTTTTATTAGGCATAGCCATTTTTATTGTTACAAAAAAATGCTGCGAAAATTGTTGCAACAAGGACGATAAATAACTATATTCGTGTCGTATTAAATTTTCTTTTAAAAACTCATTAAAAGTTGCATGGCTTGTTCGATGGTTCGCACGCCATTGAACACCACTGAGCGACGACCATTTTGCTCACGCAATTGACATTGACGTGGGTGAATGGTCATATAATGTAGTATTTTGCCAAAGTTTTCGGACTGGTAATAGTTCGATTTTGGGTTTGAGACCAAATATGCAATCAGTTTTTCGTTTTTCAACGTTAGTTTTTCCATCCCAAACTGCATGGCTAACCAGCGCAGACGAACTACGAGCATTAAACTATGTCCCTGTTCAGGTATTTTACCAAAACGGTCAACAAGTCGTTGTTCAAATTCTATTAAATCAGCGTCGGTTGTCAAACTATCTAACTCACGATAAAGTGCAATACGTTCTGATGTATTCTCAATATAATCCTGCGAAAACATCAGCTCCATATCCGAATCAATCTGAC
>JBMOHZ010000114.1:0-7297 GCA_049317585.1 Paludibacter sp. | reverse complement strand
GCAGGGTAATGCTATCCGTATCCAAAGCCCATGCCGCACCCGTCGCAAAACGCACTTACAAAATGATAAACCGATTGGCGACGGCATTTACTCCACAAAGGCATTCTTGTCATTCTGACCTGCCTGCCGCAGGCAGGAGCGCAGCGAAGAATATAAGGTGCCTTTTCTGTTTATTGCACTTACATAGCCATAAAAAAACTGCTCTCAAAAAGTTGGTTAAAACTTTATGAGAGCAGTTTGTATTTTTAAGAAATAGAACTTATTCAGCTACTTCGGCTGTTTCTTCAGCAGCAACTTCGGCAGGTGCATTAGCAGCAGCTTCGGCTTCGGCGGCAGCAGCTATAGCGTCCGATTTTTTCTTAGCTAGTTCGGCAGCTTTTGCTTTGTTTACTTCTACTTCGGCAGCCAAACGGGCTTTCGATGCAGCAGCTTTTTCAGCAGCTAGTTGTTCTTTTGTTTTGTTTACGTTAGCTTCTTTCGATGCTTTCCATGCTTCGAAACGTTTGTCGGCTTCAGCAGCATCAAAAGCTCCTTTTTTTACACCTTCCAACAAGTGTTTTTTCATTAACACGCCTTCGGCCGAAAGAATGTTACGAGTAGTGTCTGTTGGTTGTGCTCCTGTAGTTAACCAATACAAAGCGCGTTCGAATTTTAAATCGATGGTTGCAGGGTTAGTGTTAGGATTGTACGAACCGATTCGTTCGATAAATTTACCATCACGTGGTGCGCGACTGTCGGCAATAACGATATGATAATAAGCATATCCTTTACGACCATGACGTTGCAATCTAATTTTTGCGGGCATTTTCTTAATTTTTAATTTGTTATACCTAATGCTTTTTCTCGAAAAGCGGCTGCAAAGATAGTGTTTTTATTTTGATTAGAAAGTAATTGTGAGCTTTTTTTTGTTCGTAATTGAATTTTGAGTAATTTCGCCTCTAAATGAATACCTCTCATAGATATATATTATGCAACTAATAACTTGTAACGAAGAGTACGCACCACAAATTCTGGACATTTTTAACGATGCCATATTAAATACCACAGCACTTTACGACTATAAACCCTGGACCATGGACACCATGCGTGTGTGGTTCGAAACCAAGCGGCTGCATAACTTTCCGGTTATAGGATTGATAAACAACGAAGGTCGGTTGATGGGTTTTGGTTCGTATGGTCAGTTTAGGGTGCGTCCCGCTTACAAATATACCATCGAAAATTCGCTCTACGTGCATCGTGATTTTCGCGGTCAAGGTTTGGGCAAAATTTTATTAGCCGAAATTATTAAAAATGCAAAGGCTCAACATTTTCATTGCATTATTGGCGTTATTGATGCTGCTAACGATGTAAGTATTGGCTTGCATCAATCGTTTGGATTCGAGCAAGTTGGTGTTTTTAAAGAAGTGGGTTTTAAGTTTGGAAAATGGTTGGATGCTGCATTTCTACAACTTACATTGCAATCGCCCGAAGTGCCTGTTGAGGGTTGATGTGAAGCATTTATTTTTGCCATTTCAAATTATTATGTATCTTTGTGCTACTTAAATGTAAAAAAGTAACACGATGCCAGTAGCCCGTTTTGGTGTTTCCCTCGAAAATGAATTGCTCGAAGCGTTGGATGCTTTTGTTCAGGACAATAAGTTTCCGAACAGATCGCAGGCCATAAGGCATTTGATTGAGAAAAACTTAGTTTAAAAAAAGTGGAAGTGTAATAATATTGTGGCTGGTGCTATTACTTTGATTTACGAATATAATAAACACGACACGCAAATGAGATTGGCTGAAATTAAGAGAAGTGCTGTTGCTGAGATACTTTCGGTGCAAAGTTTTTATATTTCCGACGATAAAATATTTGAAATTATTGCTGTGAAAGGAACTTCGCACAAGCTAACCGAACTATCGGATGCGTTTATAGGTATAAAAGGCATTGAACATGGCAAATTAATTATGAGCAAAGTAGATTAAATTTTTTTTGCCTAATAAGTAACACGAATATATAAATTAATAACACGAATAAGTAATTAAATTAAACAAAATGAGAAAAATCAATATAGTATTAGTTTTAATGCTGATAGGTCTTACTGTTTTAGCGCAAAGTAGTGTGCGTGATTCAGTACGATTGGATGAGTTGGTGGTAACGGGTTCAAAATCAGAAATATCTCGTAGAATTGTGCCTTTGTCGGTTTCGCAAATCTCCAAACAAGAAATTGAACATACGGGGCAAATCAATATTTTACCCGCTTTGAATACCTTTGCGCCGGGCGTTTTTGTAACGGAACGCAATATGCTGGGTTTTGGTGTTTCTACAGGAGGTTCGGGGGGCATTACCATGCGTGGTATTGGTGGCGCTCCTAATACCGAAGTGCTGCTTTTGATCGATGGTCATCCACAGTATCAGGGTATTTTTGGTCATCCGCTGGCCGACGCTTATGTGGCTTCGGATGTGGAGAAAGTGGAGATTATTCGTGGTCCGGCTTCATTGCTTTATGGCTCGAATGCTATGGGTGGTGTTATCAATATTATTACGCGTAAAAACAGCAAGGAAGGTTTGAGTGGCAGTCTTGGAGCATCGTACGGTTCGTACAATACACAGAAATATTACGGAACTATAGGTTATAAAAAGGATAAGCTCAGCGTTTTTGCGTCAGTAAACCACGACCAAACGGATGGAATACGTGCCAATACCGATTTTAATATTACAAATGGTTTTACAAAAGTAGCTTATGAGTTAAATGATAATTGGAATATTACGGCCGACTTCAATATTGCCAAATACAATGCCAACGATAATGGTCCGGTATGGAAAACACCAACTCCTGTAATAGCTCCTAATACGGTGGCGGCCGCTGCGGCTCCATTCAGTATCGATATTTTACGAGGAAAAACATCTGTATCTGTCGAAAACAAATTTGCCCGTATGGATGGTGCATTCAAAGTGTATCATAATTTTGGGGAACATTTTTTACCTGATAATAAATTGCCTAACAATACAGTAAGCCCTTTTCATTCAACCGATAGAAACAGTGGTGTGATGCTCTATGAAACATTTAAATTGTTGAAAAACAATACTATTACTGTGGGAGCCGATTTTAAACAATATGGTGGAATGATGAATCAACTTCCGATTAAAGACACGTTAATTACAATAAACGAACTGTCGGCTTATGCGTATATGCAACAAACGCTGTTTGCCAAACTCACATTGAGTGCTGGTTTGCGGTTCGAGAATAACTCAAAATTTGGAAATGAGTGGGTTCCAATGGCTGGCTTAACGTATAACTTAAATCAAAATACAAGTTTTAAAACGTCGGTTTCAAAGGGTTTTCGGAGTCCAACCATTATGGAATTGTATATGAATGCGCCGGTGCCAAATCCGAATTTGGAACCTGAACGCATGATGAATTATGAACTGAGTTGGTTGCAATCATTGCTGAATAATAAATTGAAATTAGAACTCACGGCTTATAAGGTTGTTGGCGAAAATATGATAGTGGTAACGGGCGCTTTCCCCAATCTGAAAAAAGAAAATGTGGGTTCGTTTTCGAATCAAGGTATTGAGTTTACTGCCAAATATGCTGTGAATAAAAACCTGCATTTACATGCTAACTACAGCTATTTGGATTTGAGCAAAGCGGTAGTGGCGGCTCCACGTCAGCAGTTAAATGTAAGTGCCAATTACGGTTACAAAATATGGAACTTAAATGTGTCCACTCAATATATTGAAAAACTATACACATTCGTTTCGCCCAATCCGGCCATTGCCAAAGCCATTCAGCCCAATTATTTATTGCTTAATGCACGCCTAGCTTGTAGTCCGATTAAAAATCTCGAACTTTTTGCCCTGGCAAGTAATCTGCTGAACCAAAAATATCAGATTAATTACGGATATCCAATGCCTGGAGTTAATTTTAATGCGGGCGTAAGTTATAAGTTTTAAAGCTTAGTTTCGGGTTTTAGTATCACTCCGATATTTTTACGACCATCAATTTTAGCAACTATAGGGCTTGCAAATCGAATATGACGAATGTGCTCGTTTTCGGTTTGCGCCTCTTCTTTATTTAAAAAATCTACATCGTAGGTTCCATCGTTCTGAAACGGATTGATAGTGAAATACGCTACACCCAACGATGTGAGGTTTTGAAAAAAATGTGTTCCCTGACTTGGATCCACGCGGTAATGCGACAAACCCGACTCCACTATCAGGCGTGCATTGCATATATTCGACCATTTTACAGGTATGCCCAGCCATGGATCGCTAGAGCCCCAACGGCCGGGACCAACCAGCATGTAATTGCGGTTTTCGGACATTAGTTGGCGGTTTATTTTGTCAATTTCGGTGGCAATTCGTTCGTTGTTAGTAGCTTTAAATGCTTCGGGGCGCACATATACCACATCAAAAATATCGTTTACAATTCCGTGACCCAATGCGTTTTTGCTCGATATTATTGTTTCGGAAGTGCTTATTTCACCTATATTTTCATTGATTACTTCTTTGGTGTCTACAATTGGCCTTATTTGCAATAAATAAAAATTATGTTGTTTCATTCCGCTGTAATCCAGATTTACTGCAAATTCAATTTCAATAGGTCGTCCCATTTCGTCGTGTGCAATTTGCAAAATTGTTTTGATTACCGATGCCAATGGAAAAACATCGTGTTTTAAAATATTGGCAAACGTAATAAGTTTTCGACCATCATATATGCCATCGTTAATGGTTTCGTTATACACATCATAGGTCGAAGCAATAAATTTCAACGTGCCATCTTTCTCAGCTTCTTGAATTGGTAATTTTAAAATATTAAAACCATCTTCTACTTTAGGAATAAAACAAGTTGCACATAAATCCAAGGCATTGAAATACGTTTGCGTTTCTTTTAAAGTTAATTCCAACGTGCTGGTTTGTAACGCATTTTGAGGATATGCCGGCGAAAAACGCAACGAGAGACCACCGTCCATTATGTATTTGCCAAGTCCGAGTGCCACATTTACAATTCCATCCTCGGGCTGTTCGGCCCCTATTGGATAATAATTCAACGATCGCATTACACCCGAAAACGAAGGATAGTAGCGGTTTTCGTATGTTTTACCACAAATTTCTTGTAATACAATGGCCATCTTTTCCTCGTCAATCACATTTTTAGTGGCAGTCATATAGGCTTTGCTATCGCGATAAAATACCGATGCATAAACGGCTTTAATTGCTTCGGTAATCATTACAAGCATGTGTGTTTTGCTTGTGCTGTTCAATGGCACCATGTAAGTGGCATAAATCCCCGCAAAAGGTTGGTAATGCGAATCTTCTAGTAAACTCGACGACCGAACCGCAATAGGCGCATCAATAGCACCCACAAAAGTATGTAAATCGGCAATCAAGTCTTTGGGCAGATGCGCTTTCAGAAAGGCCGACAGTATTTCTTCGTCGCTTATATCCGATAAAGCAATGGGATAAAGCCCATTTGTCTCCATAAATTCCGAAAAAATATCGGTGCAAAGAACCACCGTTTTTGGAATGGTAATTTGTACATTTTCATAATTTTCGAACGCTGCGTTGCGCTTAATCATGGCATCGATAAATGCTAATCCACGTCCTTTGCCACCCAATGAGCCTTCGCCAATACGTGCAAAATTGGAATATTGGTCAAACCTGTCGCGCTGAAAAACAGCCACAATGCCTCGATTCTTTACTTTTCGATAGTTTACAATGGCTTCAAAAATGACTTGACGAACCTTGGTCATATCGCCTTCAGCATAATTCTCTACGCTTATATTTTTCAGAAATTCGGCCAATGGAAACATGGCGCGCGAATACAACCACCTCGAAATATTATTGCGCGATACGTGATAAAGCAATGTTTCGTCGCTTATTTTGAAAATTATTTCTTGCAAGCCTCGTAAGTTTACTACGCGTGCTTCTTCGTTGCCCGTTTCGGGGTGGATAAATACAAAGTCGCCAAAGCCAAAGTTGTTCGTAATGGTTTCGCGCAGTTCAAATTGAAAGGTTTTGGAGAGTTTATTGATAAATGCAGCTTCTACTTCATCGGCTCCCGCTTTGTTGTTGTTTTCGGTCGATTCTACTATAATTGGAATTTTTTTATCGAAACAACGAATGTATTTACTTAGCTCAATACCAGCAGTTTTGTTTTTCTTACCCTCTTTAAAATAGCTCACATCGGTAATTACTCCCAGCATGTTTTTACTATATTTGTCGTAAAGCGTTTGTGCTTCTTCGTACGTACGAGCCAACAGAATTTTTGGACGGCCACGCATACGCAGCATTTGCTCATGTTCATTCAAGGCTTCGGTCATAAACGAACGCGACTGCTTAAAAACGTATTTGAAAAGCTGTGGCACAATAGAAGAGTAAAAACGAATGGAATCTTCGACAAATAAAATAACTTGTACGCCCACCGAGTTTACATCCTCATCAACATTCATTTTATCTTCGATGAGTTTGATGATGGCCAACAATAAATCGGTATTTCCCAGCCAACTGAATACATAGTCAATAGCCGTAAGGTCCTCGTTCGAAATGCGTTGCGAAACCGATTTTGAGAAAGGTGTTAGTACTACAATTGGTATTTCGGTAAATTTCTTTTTAACTTTTTTAGCCCATTCAAAAGGATTAATACTGTCACCACTAGGCATGGAAATGATTAACTCAAAAGTACGGGTGCGGAGTAGTTCGTTAGCCTCCTCTTCCGACGAAACAAGCGTAAATCGTGGCGGGAATCGCAGGTTAAGCGACGTATATTCGTTAAATAGTTTTTCGTCGATTCGTCCATCCTCCTCAAGCACAAAAGCATCGTACTTGCTTGCGTAAAGCAATACATTATATATACGATGATGCATTAAGTTAGCAAACGACGTATCTTTGAAATATAATTTTTTAATGCTTGGTGTATTCATTTCTTTTTTTTAAACGATAGAAGACGGACAACGGACAACAGACAATGGAACGCGCATCACAAATAACGTGCGAATCACTAATAACGCGATGCAAATAACTATAAGTTTGAATTTCGCGCTGTAAATATATTCTGAAATATCCGAATAAGCAATAAAATGCATATTTTTTCAAAAAAACTAGCGAAATATTTTTTCATTACAAATATTTGTATTAAAATTGCACCGCCAACGAAATGTAAGCAAAATGATAATTTAAATCGTTATTAGCTGAATTTTAGAAAGTCATAGAGCTTGTATTTTATTGTTTAACTTACATAATGTCAGATTATTTACTCTTTAAATAAAATCTTAAATTAATACTTTCAATTTGTAAGCAACAAAGTCATTTACTATT
>JBMOHZ010000113.1:0-7305 GCA_049317585.1 Paludibacter sp. | reverse complement strand
AGTCCTAATAAATTTTAATTAATAATCCGTCCAACTTTTTGGGGGCAGATCAAACATACATCCTGATTTTTGAAACAATTTTCCCAACTTAATCTAATTTTCCTCATTATCTTTACAGCATAATATTTGAGTTGCATTTTCTTAGCCAAACAGCATGTTGTTTTTGCTCTAAATTAAACTCATTATTTTCGATGCAATGATTTTTATAACTTTAAAAAATCACAATGAAAAAAACACTATTCTTTTGTCTTTTCCTTTCTTTAGGTTTAATGCCTACAAGTGCTGATACTTTTTATGTTCGTCCAGGTTTTGGAAGCGATACTAATGGCGATGGAACACTCGTAAAACCATGGGCTACTCTCGCTAAAGCACTGGCATCTCCAACTGTTGTAAGTACTTCCATTATCGATGTATCAGGCACTTTTACGGTTGATTACAATCTAAGTATTACCAAATCCGTTACCATACATGGTAATGATAAGTCAACGACTATTTTTGATGGTAAGGCAGGAAATGCAAGTCTGAAAAACTTCACGACTATAGTAACTGCTGGCATTACACTTACTCTCGAGAATATCACGTTTAAAAATTTCAATAATTATAGCTCATCAAGTTCTACAAATGGCGGAGTTGTGTCAATTAATATTCCTTCTGGAATCTCTACGCTTACGATTAAGAATTGTATTTTTAGAGATAATACTTCAAATCTGGGAGGAGCTATTTCTGTTAGCAAATACGCAGTTGTCAATGTGCAGGACAGTTATTTCTACAATAACACGGCAAAGGCAACCACCTCCGGAACAATAAGTAATGGTGCTGGAGGTGCTATTTATTTTTCAACTACTACTGCAAATTCAAAAATTGATATTACACGTTGTCTTTTTGAATCCAACAGTGCCCAGGGATCCAATGGCGCTGCTCTGTATTTTGATTCTTCGAGATCAGTTGCCAGTACATATACTTATTTTTTGAACTTAACAAACTCAACTTTTACAAATAACAAGCTGACCTATTCCACAGCTGCAACACCCTTAATTGGAAATGGCTCTGTTTATGTAAATAATGCCGGGGCGTTTGTAATTGTAAAATTAGTCAATAATACAATTGCATATAATAAAACAGATAGAACAACCAATGGTGGCTGTAGTGGTTTATATTTCAATGCAATGAGTGGTAAATCCACACTAATCAATAACCTTCTTTTCTCCAATTTAGATAGTCAAACCACAGCTGTTTCCACTTCCATTTTACATAATGGAAATTTATTGTTGACCGAAAGCCGGAATAATATTACAGACATGGTTTCTACTGATTATGATTGGACTACTAAAACAGCAGCTGGAATGTCCTCCGGCAATACATCAGGAGCTGTAAATGGCACATCTACAGGTCAATTAGGATTAGCAACTTTATTAGTAGACAATGGAGGTAAAACAAAAACCCTAGCACTTTCCAACTCAAGCATTGCTCTTAATGCAGGTTATGTCACTGGTGCGCCAACCGTGGATCAACGGAATGAAACTCGGGTTGGTGTACCCGATGTAGGAGCTTTTGAAAGTGTAATATATCTTTCAAAAGCAGACAGTGTTGGAAAAGTACTTTGTGGTTTAATTAATTTGGATTATCCCGGATTGGAGCTCGTGAAGGCTGCTGCAACCAGTGGAGATTATGCTACTGCTCTCGAAGCCTGGCGCGATTACAAGGTAATGTCATTAAGAATAAACAAGATAGGTTCACCACCGTCATCCACTTTTGTAAATACATCCACCTATTTACCTTATGCCAAATACATGATTGGTGAAATAACAACAGCACAATTTTTGGCATCAATCGGATGTGTGCAACGAAATGATTTTGCGTTGTTTGGATTTGATTCTGCATTAAGCACACCTTCCAATATTAATTGGTTCACGAAAAACGCTGCCGGTGTTTATCCGGATGTATATTCGAATTTTTCAAATTTTGGTGCTTTGGCCGGTAATTATTATGTAACACGTGACGTTAAGAATCTAAAGAAATATTTTCAAATTGCCTCCGATTTTGCAAGTCGACAAAAGAAATTATATCTTAATGAAGTTGCTAAAGGAGTTGATTTAAGTACCCTTATGTGTAACTGGTCTACACTTGCAGCGCCCGCTCTTTCAGAAGCAATAGCGGTGGATAACATCATTAAATCACTGGCATATTTTAGTAAATGCTTGCCCAACCCGAATGGTGGTAGGCCAACAAATTATATTATTAACATGCCCGTTACTACAGCTATTGCAAAAGATAGTTTGAAAATTATTCCTGCAGTTGAGCTGGCTCAAATAGCGCTCTCTTTAAATATTGACCACCCTCAGCCATTAATGGATCGGTATTTTGCTGCTTATGCCGTACCTAATCAGCGACAAAGTGGCTTATGGAGTTTGATTGCAATTGCAACTCAATTCCCTGAATTCTCGACTAGTTCGTCTCTTTTTTCGAATACTTCAATTGCTCTGGATGACCTCATTACAGGAGCCATGAATAAAGATGGAGGTATGTTGGAAGCATCGTTTAATTATAATACAGGAGTGGCTGCCCAATTTAGCGATTTTAGCGAACTACTACAAGCAAGCAATCCCGTGTTGGCACAAAAATTTTTAGATGCTCAAACCGATTTTTATCGCTTATATGCAAGTTTACTTACTCCTGTAGGAATTATTCCTGCCTTAGCAAGTTCAGGGCCAGGTGCACCTCCTGCAATTTGGACATCTTCAATTGTCAGAAATACTCAATTATCAAGTATCTCAAGGTATATAGCAGGGCAGTCCGATCCTGTTACAGCGAGTATTGCAGCCGCAATTAATCCTGGCAATACGAAACCAATACCCACTTTTACAAGTATTCAATATCCTTACAGTGGTTATTATGCGCAACGTAAAAATTGGAATTGGGACAGTCCGTATTTGTTCTTTTACAATCGTCGACCCTCCAGAGGACATACCAATTTAGGGAGTAATTCAATTCAAATTTCCGCCTTTGGTAGGCCATTGTTGGTTACAGCAGGTAAACCATTGTATGGTGTAGATCAATTACTGGATACTATTAATTTTAAAAAAGCCGACTTTAACGCAATCAATGCTTTATTTGGTGAGGCAACTTCACTTAAATCCAATACAGTCATAGTAGATGATAAATCTCAAACTTCAGGAGTTATCTCACAAGTAGCGTATGAAACGCCCATTGATGCACGATGGTCAAGCACTTCTACTTTCGATTTTTTAGAAGGTAATTATGATTTGGGTTATCCTACAGCCGGAAAAGTAGATCATCGCCGTGAAGTTACTTTTGTTAAGGAATATGGTTTTTGGATAGTGGCCGATATCATGACCAATAAAGATGCCGTCTCTCACAATTACTCTCAGATATGGAATTTTCCAGGGTATAACATTGATCCACTTGTGGGACCAAGTAAATGCTATGGTTTTAAACAAAATGAAGTGGTTTTAGGTACAAAAAATATTCACACTGCCGACCCTACAGGACCAAATGTGTGGATGTATCATTTTGGTGAAAAACCAATAGTATATGATATGAAATACGGACAAAAGAACCCTTATTTTGGGTGGTATTGCCCTAATTGGGGTGAATTTATTCCTGCTCCTCAGGTTTTTACAAAATGGACAAGTGCCAATAGCTCTATACTTATCACGCTAATTTGGCCTACAAATAATAATGTTGAACCCGTTTATTCCAATATGGTCGATTTATCTACAAAAGCAGATCAGGCTTATGCAGGTTTTTCAATGACAATGCAAGATGGCAGTCAATTAAAATACGAAATATCCAAGGACAACAGCACCTATACGAATGACATACAATCATTCACTGCTCAAAGTTTACTCACAGTAAAGAAAACGAATGGAAATATTTACAGTTTAGTAACTGCATCAACTGCACCTACGGTGTATGAATATAATAAGATAAATGGTGTGATCAACGATACCAAAGTAATATCGGCAAATTCCATCTATGTTTATCCCAATCCCGTCGACAATGTTTTAAAAATAGATTCGGAGCAAGAAATAGCTAAAGTGGAAGTATATTCTATGTTAGGTTCTATGATACTAAGCCAAAAACCTGCGAATAGAACTGTAAACTTAAGTTCATTGTCATCGGGTCAGTATATTATCAAAATTCACACATCAAAAAATGTGTCTACTTTTAGCATTAATAAAAAATAAATTTTACATTGAAACGAGCAATTCAAATCTTCATTTTATCTGTGGTATTCACAATAATACAAGCTGAAGGAAATCTTTTTTTTGGTGTATTATATTATTCTAATTACTTAAGTGATATTTTTACTACTACTGGTATTGATAATTTAACAACTTTCTAAAATGAAAAAAAAAAACTTTCCTTTCTGTTCCAAAAACACGATTAAATTTCATGGAATATTTAATATTTACTTTGGAACATTGCTCTGTTTACTTCTAAATTTTAATTGTGACATTATAGCAACTCCTATAATGAACAATAAGAAAGATTCTGTGTATGTACCAACATCTGTTTTTGACCAAAATGAAAAGCATTACAAGCAGGTACAGGAATTGAATCCAGTCGGCTACTGGCCTGCGGACGAAGGCAGTGAGGACATCCTGCACGATCGTTCCGGTAATAAAAATCACGGCAAGCTCTACAATGTCCCGTGGCGTGACGGGCTGCTATTTCTTAATCGCAGCTACCAATGGATAGAAATCCCGACCAGTACTAAGTATGCGAATTCTGCGTACGCATTTGGCTGCTGGATTTACAACCGAGCTCCCGGTTACAACAAAGAAGGGTCTCTTGTTTTTGGCAGCAACACAAGCGAACAAGGTTATATTAACGGTGGCGGCGTAGGCCTATTCTTGCGCGGTATGTTTCGTGGTAGCGATCCAAGCGTGCCGAATTCAGGCTGGGCAAGCCGTTTCGCGGAAGAGGTTGGCGGGCTTTTGGTGAATTTCACAGCCGGGGAACAGCGGGATGCAATCGGTTCGCTGGATGCGGGTATTGCGGTGGGAGCCGATAAATGGCAACATCTGTTTTACACGTATGAACCCGGAGTTCAGGAGGTGACGAAAGTTGCTGGGAACCGGGGGGCACGTCGCGACACCTATAAAGGCGGAATTGGCAAGCTTTACCTTGACGGCAAACTGGTCCATACCGGAGTTGGCGTTCCTGCCGGGAACTGGGGCAATTCGTTGATTTTCTTACGCGATTTCGACGGTGCCGGGCGTAATTTCACCTTGTTTAATCGTACTTTGAACGCGGAAGAGATACAGCGGCTTGCTATAATGACCGAGCCCAAACTTATTCCGCAAGCCTTAGCGGAAGACGAACCCTTAAAGAGCCTTCTGGCGAATTTGAACAGATGGCAAACTAGAGTCGAGGCAACGACGATGCTGGTTCGGCTCAATGACCTAAAAGCCCGCTTCGCCCTAATCGCCAAATTGGTAACGTTTGCACGTCTGCTGCAAGACGGTTCGCAACCTGCCGAGGAGCGGGCGACGGCCATTCTGGCGATACGGGAAGTTCACAATTATTTCGCACCCCAGCGAAAAGACCGATTCCCGGGCAGTGCTGCTTTATACAGTGACTCGCCGGACAAACGTCTTGGCTCTTGCGGAATTCTGGTCGCAGCAATCCCACTCTTGACGAAAACCCTCGAGGAGATTCTGGCGCAAGAAGGTGTCCACACTCCGCGTATTGACGACCTGGTACGCAACAGTGTCATACGGGCGTTACTGGATATGGCGCCTCAGGATAAAAAAGTCCGCACGTTACTGGGCCAAGCTTTGGCAAAGCCCATCTTTGACTCGCTCGATCTGAGTGCACCTAATCTTGATAACGTACGAGCATTGATACAAAAAGGTCAATACTTAGATGCCTTGGCGATCTATCGGGAGCATCGACTTACCAAGGTTCTTGCTATAAGAGGTATGGACTCCTGGACCCCTTGGCTATCGTGGAGGGATGAAAAGGCTCTCGGAGACTTTCTTAAACGATTGCCGATGTGCACCCCTGAGCATGATGCTGTGTTCATTTCCCAAGGGAATCCTTGGCTTGACGCCCGCATGCCGGGCACCAACAGCGAAGCCTACACCACGGTGGCCACTTCCAATGGCACTACCTATATAACAGCAATCCAAAAAATAGGGCAAAGTGAGGTAGAAAAAATTTATCATGACCAATTGGAAAAATTGTCAAATGCCGGCCCGGATGGCGCCAAGGGTGACAATCGAGTCGGGGACTTAGGCGAACTTACGCCCCAATGGGCACGATTGCAACTTATAAAAATCGAAGCCGACGGACGGCGCGAGACCGTGTTCCCGTTCGGCGATTGGTTCATTTTCGATCTACGCGATGGGAAAATGGGTGGCTGGTCACTTGGAATCGACTCGGAAGGGCGCATCCATCTCATTGGCGGCATGCACAACCGTCCTAATCCTGTCAACTACCTGCCGGGCGTTTGGGAAAAAATGGGTTTGTCCACCAAGCTCAAAGACAAAAATTATCCCGCTATCATGTATTGGGTTTCAGAAAAGCCTAAAACGATTACGGCCTTCACGTTTCAAGGGCTGGCAGAAAATCCGGGTAACATCCCGACCCCGGCTCAATTTAATCAGCCAGGCGGCTTGAACTATATCAATTTCGTCACCAATCGCAAGACCGGTACCCTCTTTTGTTATGGTAGGGTTTATGTGGATGACATTCTTGGCGGACGCCAATCATTGGGACTGTACCGATTTAACACCAAGACCAAAAGCTGGGCGACTATCGGCGGCAATCCGGTGGATATCATCCGGGACTGCGATTCGGCTCATCCTGGATGGAGTAATAAATTGATTCAAAGCGGAGGGAAATCTGACAAATTGACTAAGACCGATGCCCGGGTAATGGCCTGGGCCTGGTATCCCGGATTTTATAATTTCATTCGTGGCTGGGGAGTTCGTTTTGACCGCACTGGTCGTATGCATCTGCGTATGCCGCTCAACGCCTTGGATGCAGAGGGTCGCGTCTTTGCCAGTGATTATTACGCTTTTTCCGACGACGAAGGCGACACTTGGCATCGCGCCAATGGAGATTCCCTGAAATTACCACTTACAATCAATCCGGCCCCAGGCCACAATGCCGACATGAACAATCATGGAACACGGCAATGGTGGGATCTGTGGGAATCACTGTTACTGGAAGCAGGTTACTCGCTGGCGCAACCGATGAATCCGGGGAAAAAATAAATTATAAACACATGAAACATATTAAATTTTATTTATTCCTATCGGTGATATTAATTGC
>JBMOHZ010000112.1:0-7380 GCA_049317585.1 Paludibacter sp. | reverse complement strand
GTAATTCCACCTTAACGTGATAATCTCCCCTAATCTCCCAACCACTTGTAGCTAAACCTTAAGAACCAGACCCTGATACATTAGCATTTGCATCTTTCCAATATGTTGTACCTTTGTAAACTTTGATATTTACATTCCCAGAAAACCCTGACCATGTAACCGTGGTAGTCCCTCCAAGTGTTACTGCGCTTGTAGATAAAGATACTGTTTGAGAGAAAAGATTATTACTACAAAAAATGATTAAACCAATTAAAATTTTAGATTTCATAATAGTGTTGATTTTAGAGAAAGTGTAAAATTGATTTTAATATAAATATCGATTTTATTACGTAAATGAAAAATGGTTTTATTAAACTGTTTTTAAATAAAAGTAAAGTTTAGATTAAAATGCACTATAACTTTATTTGCAAATTCTAATGCCGTTACTCCTACACCATGAAAATGTCCCATTATTCCTTGCAAATCATTATTTTTTATCTTTATAAAAAATATCCATCGATAGTGATTCGGGTCTCCAAAACTCTCTAATATCTTTTTTATCAATAATTTTATATTTAATTATTTTCCATTCATCCCTATGGTTTTTTCCTATTCGGTATTCATTCGTTACTTCTACTTCATAATCATGCCAGCAGTGCTCCTCTGGGCATTCGCTTACATAACCAAAAAGCATTCTGCTTTCAATATGTCTTGAGTATACGGTATATGAATATAACTTTGAATTACCATAACTTTGAGACCCATTTTTACTCTTAATTTCAGTATCAAACTGATAACAATTAGCAGGTTTAGTCAATCTTAGAACTTCTGCATCGCTAGGACCACATGAATATATTAATAAACTTAGTAAAAATACAATCATTAACTGAAACATTGATTTATTCATAATTATAAATTTTGCTTTTTTCCTTACTCTGTTTTCGGTTTTCAGGTTATTCCGTTTTTATGTTTTTTTCTTTATATTCGTAATCTTTCCAGATAATCTATTCTATACCTGTCAGATTATAATGATCTGACAGGTTTAAATCAATTTATATATTAAGCTTATCCCAAATGTTTATCAACATCTGCCTTTGCTTTTCGTTGTTCTAACTCATTGGCAACAGACTGTGGGACGCATTTTTTATTTACCGGATTGAAGTAAGTGGATAAACATTTGGCTAATACGATTGCCACTGGTATGCCTACAAGCGTTACAAATAATGCTGCAATTTGAAATACAACTGCAATAGCCAAAATTAGCCCAAGTGGGAAATACAAAATCCGAACAATAAAACCAAAAGATTTCCAGAGTTGGTTTTCTTTTTGTTTTTGATTCAAATCACTGCCATCGACCATAGCACTCGAAAATGGAGCTAACAAAAATTTTGAGAGTTGAATTAACCCAAGCCCAATGGGAGCTCCAACTACGGTTAACACTAATAAACTGCCTAACAAAAACGCACCTAATGCCGACATAAATCCCATAAATGGAATGTGCCAAAGAATGTTACCTAATGTTCTCATAATAAATGTGATATATTTTTTCCCTACTTGTAAGGCTTTTCGGGTTTCGCCCCGCAATTTTGAGTGGTTTGCGGTATCCAATTTAATTAATCATATTGGCCTTAAATAAGGTTAATAAGTATATCTTGCCAATTATTCAATAAATAGATTTTAATAGCAAAAAATGAGATTACTAAAAAAACAATAATTACAAAAATTCCTAATAGAGGTTGATTGGGGTTTTTAGATTTCAAATTATCATGAAGTTCAATGTAGTAATGCTTTCCATCTTGTTCAAAACCAAACAATTCATAATGATAGGTAACAAAATATATCCATATACTACATAACGTAAGTGCAAACAATATTATTAATCCAATCATTGCCAGTAATTCCGAAATAAGCATTTTAATTTGGTCTGCAGAGTCTTTTGTCAAATTGCGTATTGACGCATCGATATTATTCAACTGATCGTCAATAACTTTTAGTGCCGAAATTTTGTTTGACTTCTGATATTCAAGCAACTCATTTCTGGATGCAATAGAATCATCAGCAATTTCGCGTGAAATAAAATAAGGTGGATGTACCGGTACAAATTGCCGAACAATTTCATCGGACACATCATTCATTTTTCGAACAGACTGTCCGGGTACCGAATTCACTGTAACATATATGCCTACTGTGTTAGTTTCAACACCTTCTTTATTTGTTGCTTTTACACGTAAAGGACCTGAGCAATTTCCCCATTTCACAGTTATAATCGAATTATTTGCATTGTTGCTTGTCATTTGTGCATCATCTGGCAAAGTCCATGTATAGGAACTAAAGCCAGATTGAGCAGTGTATTGTTCCTCTTTATTGGCGCAAACATTTGTTTTTCCAGTTGGCTTTTGGATACTTGGCAACGATTTTGGAGCGCTTATTACATTTACAGTAGTTTCTAATGTTTCGGACATCCCACAAGGATTGCGTGGCACGAGAGTGATTTTGTAATTTCCAGCTTTAGCCCATTGATGATAGAAACCATATGACTGATTATTACTTTGTTCATTCGATTGAATTAAATATTTATTAATGAGCTGATTGTCAGTAATGCTTCTAATCTCCCATTCGTAAAATGCACATCCAGGTAGTTGAGGGACAGTAAAAGATTGCTCTTCTCCTACAAAAGCATCGCCAACAAAAGTGTGAATTTGATCTGCTGGGATATTCGCTTTGAGTTGCGTTGCATTGCTGACAGCTTTTTGTGCATCTTCGATGGCTTTATCATACTTTACTGTCAACGATTGTTTATTTGCCAAAAATAATTTTTGTAGCTTAGTCTTATTTTCAATAGCTTCATTATTGCTCTTTCGCATTGGTAAATGCTCACCAATCAAAGCAATTTCAGACGACCATTTTTGAACATCTTTGCCCGTAACCTGCTTCATTCCAAAATTTAACATCAGTCCAAGTAGAATTGGAATTATGCTTACAATAAAGATACCAATGAGTTGTAAGGGTTGACCAAAAATAAGTTTTGGTAATCGATTGAAAATGGCTTTTAAAAAATCCTGAATTTGAACATCATCATTATACTCTTTAATAAATGCCGGCAAATATAAGGTTGACATCACTACTGCAAAACTAAAAACCAATGTTGCCGGAATCAATATTTGCACGAATGTAACACTTAAACCATTTAGTATATAGATATTTGAATAGTATTTTAAAAGTGCTAAAATCAGTGTTGTAACTACCGATATCAGTACCCACAAACCTACAATTTTTATATTTTGGAAAATCTCATAAGTATCGTAATACTCTCCTTTCAAATGTGCAATTGTAGTAAATACCGTATATTGAAGGAAGAAAAAAACTATAATTGAACTTATAGCCAGTAATATTGCATTGGGAAAAAACAGATTTGCCAGTAATAAAAAGCCGACAACTGCTCCTAAAAGTAATAATTTTATAAATACGAATAAGAGATGTTGAAGATTGAATGAATCTGATACCAGTGATATAGAAAAGCGGAAAAACTTCCATATCATGACTATAGTATAGTGCCATATCAGCTTGATAAAAGTAAAAACAGTTGGTTGCAAAACTTCATTCCAAATCCAAAGTAACAACCACCAAATTTGTTTAAAAATAAACCCAACAAATTCAATAACAGAGCTCAAACCCCATACTGCCCATGCAAAAAGGTTGTAGAGAAAAACAAATAATACAAATAGAACTGAAAATCGGGAAGCCCACGTATTGTCTTTTAGCCAATTATTAGTGTAAGTCTCAGGCGAAAGTAAATACGTTGGTTTTTTACCATCGATTGTATACCTCAAAAAGCCTAACAATGGTAATGATACACTTACTGCGAGTAATGATTTCAATAGCATAATATCAGTTTTTTAATAGTTTGCCTACTCTTGAGCTTTTCGGCTTCCGCTTTAAATATTTTAATTTTCTGGTGAAATTATATGGTAATTTAAAATTTTTGAGCGAATGAACTTGAAATAAAAAAAACCATCACAATTACATAAAGATGTAACTGTGATGGTTTCCGTATATTATTAACGTAAATTTCATAAAATATCACATGCTAAAGTTAACAATGATGCTTATGAAATGGCAATATCAGTACGTTTAAACCCGTATTGGCGACATTGGAATAATATTGATAATCAAACAAATAGGGCTAAATATACAGTTGCAATTTCGGTTAAAAATCATTATGCGCCAAAAATACGATAATTATTTCATATAACAACAATGTTTAATAATTATTTGCAGAAATATTTCTTTATCTCTTATTTAGTGAGCTAAAAAATTCGGAATAGGCTCATTGATATTTTTTTTGTACTTTTGTCATTCGCAAAAGTTTGACCTCAGAAATACGAAAAAAAATCAATTCACAAACCATGCAACGTGTACATTTAA
The DNA here is from genome assembly GCA_049317585.1 of Paludibacter sp. Classification (GTDB taxonomy): domain Bacteria; phylum Bacteroidota; class Bacteroidia; order Bacteroidales; family Paludibacteraceae; genus Paludibacter. The sequence continues at coordinate 2,976 of JBMOHZ010000112.1, read as the reverse complement.
TAGCCATAGGTGGTGCCTCAATGCACAATTTAGCCATTGCTATAAGCAAAAAAAGCAATTTTGTAGTGACAGGTTCGGATGTGGAAATTTTGGAACCAGCTCTTAGCCAATTAAAAGCAGCAGGTTTATTACCCGACAAAATGGGTTGGAATCCTGAGAGTATTCATAAAGGTTTATCGGCTGTTATTTTGGGTAATAATGCCACTAGCAACAATCCCGAACTTCTTAAAGCAAAGGAATTGGGGCTCAAAATGTATTCGCTTCCTGAATACATGTACCTGCAAACACGTAGTAAAACCCGCATTGTAGTAGCTGGTGATCTAAATAAAACAATCACTACGGCTATGGTACTGTTTGTATTGAAGAAACTTCGTATCGACACTGACTATATAGTTAATGCAGATATGGAAGGCTTCGATAATCGTATAAAATTGTCGTACGAGTCTCGTATAGCAGTTTTCGAAGGTGACGAATGCCATACTTCAGTTATTGACGACCGTCCAAAATTTCATTTTTACAAACCTCAAATAGCTGTAATTACGGGTATACAATGGAATTCGTGTGTTGATAATCCAAACTTTGAGACATATCTAGAGCAATTTACGAAATTTATTGATTTAATGGAAGTTCAGGGTCGATTGATTTGTTATAAGAACGACGAAAACCTGAATACAATTACAGCCAAACTGAGAAGAGATATTGTAGCATTTAACTACAATACTCCTGCCCACGAAGTTAGAAACGGAATTACCTACTTAAAAACCAAAAAAGCAGAAATCGCTCTGAAAGTATCAGGCGAACAAAACCTCCAAAATATTGAAGGCGCACGATTAGCATGCAAACAAATTGGAGTTACCGATGACCAGTTTTACAGCGCCATTGGTGAGTTTAAGTAAAGAATGATTATTATATAAATACTCTTTATAGATTCAAATCATCTACGTTCAGCGCAATATTTCCACGCACATTAGCATTCAAACGAATGGCTCCAGGCACAAGATCCAGACTTTTTACCGATACACTATTGAGTTTTCCAGTGAGTGAAACGCCATCCATCACTTTGTAGTTGCTCAGCATTTTGTTGGCTTCGGCTTTCATGCTTTCGAGTTCGACTTTTACGGGATAAGTGAGGTAAGGTGTAATCTTTTTAATTATCAAACCATTGAGCAACCAACCAGCCGATTTCACCAAGGCATTTTTTGTTTTTAAGTCAAATTCAGGATTTTGTACTTCTACCGCCACTTTTTCGGCATTGTAAACCAGTGTTCCGGTAAAGTAAATACGCCCTTTGAGTGAACCAGTTACATCGGCCACAAACACAGGTTTTCCATTGCTACCAAAAACCGACAAATCGGTAATGGTAATGCTTTTTTTACCTTCGGCAAAAGTTTTATTTACCAACTGCGATTTTGCCATTTCCGAAATTTTATCGTAAGTAGCATCGGCAGCAATATTGAGGTTAAACTCTTTCGGTTGTGTTGTTGCCATTTTAAAGGCCGGAAGTGCCGACGGTTTGTTTTGGTCGGGTTTTACACCCATAAACGACTCAATTTGCGCTTGCAACGAAATAGCCAGATTCAGTTTCTGTCCAGTGGTAGTAAACGGCGATACAAGTATATCTTTAGGCGTAATACGCACCCAAATATTGTTTTCGGCACTTATCTGCATCGGTTTCTGAGCCTCAGCCCACGCCATAGCTACGTACTTTTTCAAGTCGACCATTTGAGCCAATGCCCCATCAATTTGGTCACTAATTACTTTCTCGCTTTTTTGCAATGCAATATTAGCAATAGGTGTAACGGGAACAGTTACACCAATCACATTCAGTTTAGGAGTTTCAATCCACTGAAAACCATTAGAAGTAGTTTTAGCCACCAATTTCCAGTTTTTATCAATTTCGATAGTAGTTTTATAATTCAGTGCAATGCTGCCATTTGCTTCGTAATTATCGCCCACCGACAGACCGAATTTCTCTACCGTCCACGCAAAACGAGTCCACAATTTAAGCGGTACACGGTATTCAATCACATTGTTTTTTACGGTAAACGAAAAATTCTGCGCTTTCCAAATTTTCACGCTCAAGTCCTGATTGTTCAGTTTATCACCTTCGAAAATCAGTCCGTTCATTTTTTTATTAATAGCAGCTTCGAGCTTTTTCACATCCACTTCCACCTCTAAAGGCAATTCTGACATTGCAGGAGCTAAGTTTGATGGCAAATACGATTCTTTAGGGCGTTCAATTTGCATTGTAGTTTTACACGAAGCTGTTAATGCGATGATGGCAGCTAATACGGCTAGTTTTGAAAAGGTTTTGTTCATTTTTTAAGTTATTAAAATTTGGATGCAAAGATACAAAAGTTCTTTTTGATAGGATAACAATGCACGCTGAAATATTGTTTTGTATAAAAAATACTCTTCCAAAAATCCAATCTGACGCGCTCTTTCCTTTCCCACGGGCCGGATATATCAACAATTATTTGAAAGCAAAAGAGTTGATATTGTTTTAGTAAATGTGTAAAAACATTTTTTGATATATATATTAAAAAGGTATTAAAAAACCCTATTTTCATAAATAATCATAGTAAATATAGCTTTATAGTGAACAAATATTTATTTTAACTGTTTAAATGCTAACATAACGGTTGAATGCTGGTGGCTAATTGGGTTCTTCCACCATAATTCATACCTGAAAAAAGTTATAGGAACCCAGCCAATTATTAAACTCAAAAAATTTGCATTATGATTAAAAACATTACCAAATTTATCGCTGCATTTCTGTTCGTTATATTTTTAAGTCAAAACACATCTGCCCAATGGAACAGAATAGGAACCTCGGGTTACCCGTCCAGTTATTCAAAAACATTTATAAAGGGTACAAAAAAAGTAACTGTATTTCAGGGAGAAGATGGAAGACTGTATGTTAAACAACTGAATGCTACTTCAGGAGACTGGGAACAGCTTGGTGGAGCACTTACA
>JBMOHZ010000111.1:0-7402 GCA_049317585.1 Paludibacter sp. | reverse complement strand
TGCACATTTGTGGATCGTTACAACGTGCTTTGGCTTGGAACATATAACAACGGAGCACTGAATTTTCCATTAAATCGTCAGTTGTTTTATATTTTCGACGATTTATTGATGACTCGCGAAGAAAAATCGAATCCATTTTTCAATAATGCCATTCATTCAGTATGTGAGGACAAAAATGGTGCCCTGTGGATTGGTTCCGAAGGTGGTGGAATTCTCCGAATTGGTGAGGGGTTGAATGCATTTATTGATAAATCCAGATCAAACAAATTAACGGTGGATTTCATATCAAAATCAAGTAATTCATGGCTGTTAGACAATAATATCTACTGTCTGTATGTTGATTCGAAGCAGCGCCTTTGGATTGGAAGTAGCGAAGGTTTGACTCAACTTACATTTAATGCCACTTATAACCCCAAAAAACCTCTAAATAAAAATAATTTCAGTGTGAAGTATTTTACTCTGAAAGAATCTGAATTCCAAGTATTTGGCGAGGGAGCCGTTTTTGCATTAGCCGAAGATAAATTTGGAACTATCTGGGCAGCTAAATGGAACGGAGGTTTGCACCGCTATTTGGAAAGTGAAAACAGATTTGAAGCTTTTCATCCAAACCCGGCACAACAAGGATCAATTTCGCACAATACAGTTCGAACCATTTTATTCGAACCTAATGGAGAAGCATGGATAGGAACAGCAGGTGGCGGACTTAATAAAATGATTTTTCCGGACGGAAACAAAGGAAAGCCTTATTTTATATGCTATAAAAACGACCCCAACGATTCTCAAAGCCTTAGTAATAACTACATTCTGAATTTGATAAAAGATAAAAACGGAAATTTATGGGTAGGTACTTTTGGCGGAGGGCTAAATAAATTAATCAAATCGAAAGGATCTTCATCTAAAATTTCATTCAAACGCTACACAACTGAAAATCAATTACCTGAGAATACAATAAAAGGTCAGTTATTTGATCGTGAGAATAGGCTATGGGTTACCACCAATCGGAATTTATTCCGATTGAACATTAATTCGGATAATATAACCCAATTGATAAGTTCTTCGCGATTCAAGATTGACGAATTTAAGGACAATGCCAATTATATTTTCAAAAACGGATATATGCTTTGGGGCGGAATTAATGGATTGGTAATTTTTTCGCCAGAAAAATCGGAAAAAAACAATTCAAATGTTTGTCCATGCTTAACCAATATTTTTATTGATAATAAACAACTTAACCCCGGTGAAAAAATTGATGGTGACATATTACTTGAAAAAGCAATTCAATTTACCAATAAAATAGTATTGCCTTACAACAAAAACACCATCGAACTACAATTCTCTGGCATGGATTTTTCGAACACAAAAGGTATTGTTTACAGGTACTACCTTGATGGTTACGACAATAACCCTGTTTTATCCAATAAATCGGGTGTTCGTTATACTAAAATCCCTTCAGGTTCGTACAAATTTCATTTGAATGCCTCGGTGGATGGTGTTCATTGGTGTGAGAAAGATGTAGTTCTACAAATCAAAATCTCACCTCCTTTTTGGCTAAGTATTTATGCCATATTATTTTACATCATTTTAGCATCTGGAATTGGATTTATGGTCTATCGCTTCATAGTTTTTAGGTTCAAACTTCAAAGTCAGATAAAGATTGAACAAATCAAAACGGAACAACTCGAGAAAATTAATGATCTGAAATTACAGTTTTTTACAAATATATCGCATGAATTGCGCACTCCATTGAACCTGATAACTAATCCGATTGATAATTTAGTTTCTGATCCTGAAATGAATACTGTGCAACTTAAATTGCTGAAAATGGTACAACACAACACCTACCGATTGCAAAAACTAATCACCCAATTACTCGATTTTCGCAAAATGGAATCAGGTGTTTTGAGTCTTTCACTCGTTAAAGCTGATATTCTTCCATTTATCCACGATGTATATCGGTCATTTGACGATGTTGCCCGGAACAAAGCCATCAATTATCGTTTTAGCTGTAGCGAAGCGGTGTTGGAATGTGTTTTTGACCCGGATAAAATTGAAAAAATTCTTTACAACTTATTGTCAAATGCTATAAAGTTTACGCCAACCAATGGTATAGTCATTTTGTCGGTTTCAAAAGAAATTTTATCGCTTAATGGAAATAAAAATATTGTTTCGGAATATCTTAAAATTGAAGTTTCAGATTCCGGAATAGGTATTAAAAAAGAAAATCAAGACAAAATATTTCAGTATTTCTACCAGAGTGAACAAAATAAACTCGAAAAAAATGTTGGTACTGGTATTGGTCTTGCCTATATCAATAATGTGGTAAAAGTGCATCATGGTTCAATCACTTTTGAAAGTCAGCCTGGGGAAGGTACAAAGTTTACGGTATTGCTTCCGCTCGATGATTCCATGTATGCAAAATACAGTATTGATAAAAAAACAATTCCTACTCAGTCGGAGAATTTGGAAATAGAAATAAAAGACTTAAAAGACTCCTTAACTGGCGAGAAACCATCAACTCAAAAAAACAATTCGCTTAAAAAAACAATATTAATCGTTGACGATAATGAGGAATTGCTCTCGTACCTGAAAATTGAATTGTCCAGCGAATATAATACTATTACGGCAATAAATGGTTTAAACGGTATTGAAAAAGCCAAAGAACATATTCCTGATTTGATAATTTCGGACTTGATGATGCCCGAAATGGATGGCATACAAATGTGTAAAATTCTGAAAACACAACTCGAAACCTGCCATATACCAATTATTATTTTGACGGCAAAAGCCGACGAAACTTCCGAAAAGGAAGGATTAGAAACTGGTGCTGACGAATATTTATTGAAGCCGATTAAAACCAATTTGTTACGTTTAAGGGTAAGAAATTTGATTGAAACCAGTTTGAAAACTTATAATCACATGCACTTAAAATCCGAAGCATCTGAATTTCAGAAAGCTACCCGTGCAAAAGATCAGGATTTTCTCGATAAGGTATCTGAGAAAATTAAGCTTAGTCTTGATGAAACCGATTTGGATATCGAGGAATTGAGTAAAATAATGGGAATGAGCCGTTCAGCTCTTTACAAAAAGTTGAAACAGATTACTGGAATGTCCACTACAGAGTATGTGCGGTTTGTAAAACTAAATGAAGCTGTTCATTTATTTAAACAAAACAAGTATTCCATTGAACAAGTAACGTTTATGGTTGGATTTTCGGACACCAAATACTTCAGAAAATGCTTTAAACTTGTTTTTGGCTCTTCACCATCGGAATATATTAAAAAAATGAAGGACGCGGTGGAATAATTACCCATTTAGCCCCTTTATTATAATCATTTCTCCCTTTTAAAATCTGTATTTGAAATTAATTTTGCTGCAACAAATTTAATATCAAACATATATGGCAGTTTTAAGAAGTAAACAGAATCCAATTATTTTACCGGATAATGTAAAACCTTCAAGAGAAGATTTTGAAGTTCACTATGTAATGAATTGCGGCGTAACCGAATTCGAAGGCGATGTACTATTGTTACTTCGTGTGGCAGAAACCCCAATTAACCGCGACCCGAAAATTGTATTAGCTCCTTGGTTCAACGAAGCAACCGGAAAAGTAGAAGTTGAAACATTTGATGCAAGTGATACCAGAGTAAACTTCAAAGATCCACGCGTTATCGAAGCACCGTGGAGACGTATTCTCACCACTATTTCTCACCTTCGAGTGGCTCGTAGTAAGGATGGCATCAACTTTGTAGTGGAAGAAACCCCGGCAATGTACCCAGCCAATAAATACGAAGAATTCGGTATCGAAGACCCTCGTATCACTAAATTTGGCGACACCTATTATATTAACTATAGCTGTTGTGCAAGTGTTGGTGTAACCACCTGTTTGGCTACCACTAAAGATTTCAAAAACTTTGAACGTCAGGGCGTAATTTTTACTCCTGACAACAAAGATGTAGCTATCTTCCCTGAAAAAATTAACGGAACGTATCGTGCATTATGCCGTCCGGCATCAGCAGAATATAAAAGACGTGAAATCTGGATTTCAGAATCCGACAATTTGCGTTACTGGGGCAATCACAAACAACTGGTATCGGTAAACGAAACCGACTGGGATAATGGTCGTATCGGTTGTAGTGCAGTTCCATTTATGACAGAAAAAGGTTGGTTGGAAATTTACCATGCTGCTGATGCAAACGATCGCTACTGTCTTGGGGCATTGCTTATGGATAAAGATGACCCAACCAAAATTCTTGGAAAATCATTTAAGCCACTCATGGAGCCATTGGCATCATACGAAAAATGGGGATTCTATGGCCCTGTTATCTTCCTTTGTGGAGTACTCGTTCACGATCGTACAGTGAAAATTTACTATGGTGCTGCCGACACATCAGTTTGTTATGCTGAAGTAACAATAGACGACATTTTTGCAGAACTGACCTATTATTAATTGAGTTTGTAAAGTTAAAAAGTTCATAAAGTTGAAAGTAATTTCACTATATGAACTTTACAACCTGATTTTCAATAATTAAATACCCCAAATCAATACTTACCATGTTTTCAAAAATCAAAAACGAAATTTTCCATTTCAATTCATTCCCACGTAATATGCGGTTTCTACTGCTGGCAAATTTAATGTATGCATTTGTGTTACCGGTTATTGAATTGTTTGTTGGAGCATATATAGTATCACCTCCGGATGCTACGAAAATACTTACTGTAGCCGAAAAACAGGCAAATATTAATTTATACCTGTTTTATCAATTTGCTGTTTATTTCGGAACTCCATTAACTTTTGTAATTAACGGATATTTGCTACGAAAGATTAAAGTTGCACATCTTTACTCGTTGGGATTGTTGCTGAGTGGCGTTTCCATGACCCTGATGATGTCGTTCAAACATTTGAGTCCAATTGGAGTGGTTTGTGCCGGTTTAATTATGGGTACATCGTATGGCTTTTTCTGGGCAAACCGTGATTATATGTCGCTGGATGCTACTACCGACGATTCTCGAAATTACTATTTTAGTATTGATACTATTTTCTACACACTAACCTGGATAATTGTTCCTTCAATTATTGGTACAGTGATTGCATTTGGGCCTTCGCATTTGATTTACACCGAAAAATCAGCCTATATTGGCATTACAGTTGCTGTATTTATTCTTTCATTAATAGCTGTTTTTATAATTAACAAGGAGAAATACCACAACCCTAAAAGTGAGAAATTCTTGTTTTTCAGGTATGATAAACTTTGGCGTAAAATGTTTGCCTTTTCTATCACAAAAGGAGTAATGCAGGGTGCTATCATGATTTTTCCAATTCTACTAATATTATCGATGATTGGAGGAGTAAATATGCTTGGAATCATAGTATCAGGAGGACAGATTTTATCTGCTATTATGCTTTATATTATAGGACGCATTGCCAAACCAAAACATCGTTTAGCCATATATTTCGTTTCAATTTTATTTTTTACTATTGCCATTCTTATACATGGTACACTTTATTCGGTTTTGGGAGTAATTCTATACAATGTTTTGCAATTTATTGCAAAACCACTTCACGATGTATCTTATTTCCCCACTGAATTTAGAGTGATTGACATTGTAAGCAAAATTGAGAACAGAAGTGAGTTTTCGTACATTATCAATCATGAGATTTCATTGTTTTTTGGAAGAATTACGGCCATCCTTTTGGTACTTTTCTTGGCTTACGAAATCAATGCTGATTTTGCGCTCCGATTTGGGCTGTTCTTTATTGCTGCAATTATGATAATTTCCATTTTTGTTGGTAAAAGTCTGATTAGAGATTGTAATATTAGAGAAAAAGCTTTAGAATAACCTGAATTAAAAAAAAATAAACTGTGAATAGTTCTTTCATTAGAAGCCTTATTGTCATTATTATTTTGAATATTAGCGGTTTGGGTTTAAATGCTCAAAATGATAGTACAAGTATTCCAAATCCGGAATTACAAACATTTGAAACGTACAAGGATTTTGGCTACAATCAATCTTTGCGCCCTCAGTTTCACTTTACTTCACTGAAAAACTGGTTGAACGACCCGAATGGGATGGTTTGGTACGATGGAGAATATCACCTCTATTTTCAGCACAATCCAAGCATTACAATATGGCAAAATGTGTTGGTTTGGGGACACGCAGTGAGTACTGATATGGTTCACTGGACTCAATTACCTCACGCCATTATACCTGCAAAAAATCATGGTGGAATTTGGTCAGGTACAGCAGCAGTTGACCAGAACAATACGCTTGGAAAACAAATAGGAAGTACCAAAACACTGATTGCCTATTTTACCTACAACGGTGGTCAAAGTGCTGCTTACAGTACGGATAAAGGTCGAACCTATCAATTCCTGAATGAGGGAAAACCAATCGTACTGAACCCGGAATACAAAGGCGCACGTGACCCAAAGATTTTTTGGCACGAAGAAAGTAAAAGCTGGATTATGGTGCTTTGGGTAAAAATGGTAGAAAATGAAGGAAAACCAAATGAAAAACCGGCTAAAGTCAGGTTTTATAATTCCAAAAATCTGATTAACTGGACCCTGACAAGTGAACTCAACCGAAACTGGGCTTATGAATGCATGGATTTTGTAGAGCTTCCAGTGGATGGCAATTCCAATAATAAAAAATGGCTGCTTTATGATGCCAGTTTTGATTATGAAGTAGGCGATTTTGATGGCAAAACATTTACTTCTGATAAAAAAGTACTTTTGGGTGATTATGGCCCAAATTTTTACGCAGGACAAACCTTTAACAATAGCCCTGATAGCCGTACAGTGATGATAGGGTGGATGCGGGGTGGAAACCTTTTTCAGAAAGCAGAAATGCCTTTCAGCCAGCAAATGTCATTCCCTAACACCCTCGAATTAAAAACTACGCCCGAAGGAATTCGTCTCTATCGCTGGCCGATAAAAGAAATTAAAAAATTATATGCGAAAAACTATAAATTTGATAATTTATCTCTTGAAAAAACAAATGAAAAACTGGCAGAAATTAAAGCAGAATTAATAGATTTGTCAGTTGAATTTGAAACAAAAAATCCATTAAAAATTTCAATTCACGGATTGGATGTAATTTACGACAGTAAAACCGATTCAATTAGTTTCGGGAATACACGAATTCCTGCTCCATCTTTCCAAAGTAAAGTTAGTTTGCGTATTTTGCTCGACCGTGCATCATTGGAATTGTTTGTAAATAAAGGAGCTTCTGTTGCAACTTTTTACGCTGTGCCGAAGGTTGAAAACCAACGTATAATTCTTTCAGGAGAAAAAGAAACAAAAATTAATTCGTTAATTATCAATGAACTAAAATCAATCTGGAACAATTATAAATAATCAAATAACCAAATTTTTAAGAATAATGAAGATTTCAAAAAACAAAA